>SHLN01000030.1 GCA_004283105.1 Acidimicrobiia bacterium | reverse complement strand
TTTGGGTTTCTTTGTGGGTTGGGTGTTTTGTGGGGGGTTTGTGTCGTAGGTGGTTGATACGTTGTGGGTATGGAGTTTGGGGATTCAGGTAGGTGGGAGCGGGGCCGGTTGGTGGCGGCGCATGCCAGGGTGAATCGGTCGTTGGTTGATTTGTTGGATTTGATTGTTGAGTTGGATACGCCTGAGTCTTGGTTGGAGAATTCGGTGTCGGATATGGCGTCGTGGTTGCAGTTTGATTTGGGGTTGGAGGCGAAGACGGCTCGGGCGTGGGTGCGGGTTGCTCATGCGCTGGTCGAGTTGCCTCTGATTCGCCAAGCGTTTTGGGATGGGGCTGTGTCCTTTGATGAGGTGCGGGTGTTGTGCCGGTATGCGACGGCTGAGAATGAGGGGAGCCTGGTGGCGTTGACGGCGGAGACTCCGGTGGGGGATCTGGCGGCTGTGATTCGACGCGAGTTGGCGATCGAGTCTCGCCGGAGGGCGGCTCGGCAAGAGGCGTCGTGGGTGTCGATGGGCTGGGATGAGGGTTTGTTGTGGTTGCGGGGGGAGATCTATGGGGTGGATGGGTTGGTGGTTGAGGCGGTGTTGCGTCGGTTGGCGACTCAGGCTCCGGTGGATCCGGCTAGTGGGGTGCATCGGGATCCTGAGGTGCTCACCGCTGAGGCGCTTGTGCAGATGGCGTCCGAATCGGGGGCAACCGATGGGGATCATGATCGGGCCACGCTGGTGGTGCACTTCGATGCTGCTGATCTTTCGTCGGGGCGGACGTCGGGTCTGGTTGGGAGCCAGTTGATCGATGGTGATGAGTTGTTGGCCTTGGCGTGTGATTCGCGGTTGCAGCCGGCGATTGATGATCCGGATGGGTTTACGGTGGGGGTGGGGCGTACGAGTCGGAAGATCCCTCATTGGTTGCGCCGCTTGTTAGATGATCGGGATGGGGGGTGTCGGTTCCCGGGGTGTGGGCGTACTCGCTGGACGCACGCGCATCACATCATTCATTGGGCCAATGAAGGCCCTACCAACCTGGACAATTTGATCATTTTGTGTGGGTTTCATCATCGGTTGGTGCACCGGGACCGGTGGCGGATCGTTGGGAACCCGAACGGGGAGGTGGGGTTCTTGGATCGGTGGGGGTACGAGTACCGGCCGGCCCGGTCTCAGGCTGTCATGGCCGACCGGGTTGAACAACTCCTCGAGCACCTCGACTATTACTACGACTACCGGCTCGGCCGACTCGCTACCGCCAACAGCCCACCCTGACCGCAACTAATTCCGCACTCGATCCGAAAAGCGCTTCAATAGCGGTCTCATGAACGCGCTTCCCGCCTACCTGCTCTCCGACTCCGCCGCCATCTCGTCCGATGGACGCCTATCCATCGGAGGGTGCGACGTACTCGAGTTGGCTGAGGAGTTCGGCACACCGCTCTTCATCTATGACGAGGATCACCTGCGTTCCCGCTGCCGCGAGGCGGTCGAGGCCTTTGGTGACGGAGTCGCCTACGCCACGAAGGCGTTCCTCTGTACGGCCATGGCCCAGCTTGTTCACGAGGAGGGCATGCAACTCGACGTCGCCACCGGCGGGGAACTGCACGTCGCCCTGCACGCCGGTGTCCCGGCCGGCCGGCTCGTCATGCACGGCAACAACAAGTCCGAGATCGAGCTCCGCATGGCGCTCGAAGCCGGCGTCGGTCGGATCGTGGTGGATTCGTTCGACGAGCTCGATCGGATCGAGACACTCGTCGGAGATGGGCTGGACCCTCCCACTGTCCTCATCAGAGTCAATCCGGGAGTAGAGGCCCACACCCATGAATACCTTCAGACCGGCGTGGCCGACTCGAAATTCGGCTTCAGTCTGGCCGGGGGAGTGGCGGAGGCAGCCATCGATCGGGCCGCGGCTTCCACCGCCATGGAGTTGGCCGGTCTTCACGCCCACATCGGCAGCCAGGTGTTTGTTGTCGACTCGTTCGTGAAGGCGATCGGCGCGCTCGCACCCCTCGTCCACCGGGCCGGGGCACGTGAGTTGTCGATTGGGGGAGGGCTGGGCGTTGCCTACGTCGAGGGTGAATCGGCACCCACCATCACCGAATGGGCCGGGGCGGTGAAGTCGGCCTGCGCTGATGCAGGCATTGAATCCCGCATCCTGGCCGAACCGGGCCGGGTCATCGTCGCGCAAGCGGCCCTCACCGCCTATCGGGTCGGAACGATCAAGCCGATCGACGGTGTCCGCACATATGTCTCGGTCGACGGAGGCATGAGCGACAACCCCCGGCCGGTACTGTACGGGAGCGGATATGAGGCGTTCCTCCCGCGGGCGACCGATGCGGCCCGTGGCCAACAGGTTCGCATTGTCGGCAAGCATTGCGAGTCGGGCGATGTCATCGTGCAGGACGCCAGCGTCCCCGAGGACCTCGTGGTTGGCGACATCCTCGCCACCCCGGTCACCGGCGCCTACGGCCACACCATGGGCTCCAACTACAACATGGTCCTCCGCCCGCCCGTCGTCTTCGTCCGAGACGGCACCGCCCGCCTCGTAGTCCGCCGCGAAACCTTTGAAGACCTGACCGACCGGGACGTCGACTAGCTGTCAGGCAATAGCGGGCGTCTCCCGCGGTCTGAGTGGTTCGGGCAATCCTCGAAGTCAGGCAACGTCGAGGAGAACCACACTCACCCACTCGCACGAACGTTGCTGCTGGGAGGGCCCGGACCACCGCGCCCGCCGACACCGTCACGTTCCCAAAGAAAAGAGTCGTTGGACGGATACCGCGGTGGCCGTCGAAGGCGGACAATGGGGAGGCAGGGAAAGGAGCCGCTATGAGGTTCCGACTGATGCTGGTGCTGCTGCTTGTGGTTGGCGCCGCCTGCGGCAACAACGGCGCATCCGAGGATACGAGCGGAGCGTCCATCGCCCCGACAACCGGACCCACCGATGCCGTCGCTACTACGACCGTCGATGAGGGCGACGGATGGGCGCCGTGGGGCCTGGAGGCCGTGGTGATGCCGGACAGTGCAGCGGCCGTTGAAGCGGTGTTCGCAAGGCTCCCGAGTGAACTAGCGGGCTTGACCCGAAAGGACGTGCAGGGCAGGGTCGAAGGAGCGCTCGGAGTTGAGTACGGCGACGGGAGCCGCGCCATCCGGGGGACGCCGTTGGCGGCCATCCCAACGCAGGGTGATGATGAGCTGACGCCGCTGGCATGGCTCGAGACCATGGCCGGCGCCATGGAGGGTGAGGTGGAAGGGAGCCTCCTCGAGCCCAATGCTCCTTTGGTGTGGATCGCTTCTGCCGAGCAAGCCGACGACGAAACGGCGTACATTGCTGTCTGGTGCGTCCCGAGTGGCTCGTGGTACTTCGACGCCGTAGCCGAGAGCGCCGTGGCACGACTCGAACTGATTGAAGCCTTCATCGCAGCCGTGAAATCTGCCTGACCGCAACGGGTCTGACTGGAACGAAAGGAGGCCTGTTGGAGACCCTCCTGTCGATCTTGGACTTCGTTGGTTTGATCGCCTTTTTGGTTGTGGTGCCGATCTGCTTCTTGAAAGGGCGGCACGGGATTGCCTGGTTCGGCCTCATCATGTTGGTGACCGGTGCCGCCCTATCTTTCCAGGGTCTGCGGTATGTGCGCGATGGGTTGGTGGACGATTGGTGGTGGGCGGTGTTCAACGCCCAGAGCGTCGCAGTCTTGCTCCTGCTCTCATCCGTCGCCTTGCGCGATGCGAAGCTCGGATCATGGTGGGATCGCCGCAACAGGCACAGCCAGCGTTACGGCCGGGTCCAAGACAGGGTCTCGAAATGATGGGTTGGACCTCCTCTTGATCAGCTAGCCGATCCTCTTCCCTGGCGCGAAGCGGGAAGACGAAACCGCGCACGAGGCAACCAGGCGGTTCTGCCCCCCGCACATCGCCGGCAAGACCGGACGCTGGTCGCCCTCTGGACTAGCGACGAGGGACGAGGGACGAGGGACTCATAACTAGTCACCTCGGAACTGCTTGCGTTGTGTCTCGGGTGATTCGGCAGAGCGACGATCTCTATCTCATGATCATCGTTATTCGCCAAGCACTCGGTTCAGCCGCAGCCTTCATCGGCGCCGCAGCAGCAGCCGGTCTCATCATCTCCTAAACCAACCAATCCGCAGGCAACTTAAGGGGCCTCACCAAGCAGAGGAGCGTCCACAAACGGACGCTCCTCTGTTGTGTCCGGCGGGCAGCCGGCAGCGGGTGGCGGGTAGCGGGTTGACCAAACCGCCCCGCCCCCACCTACACGCCCTACCATCGCGTCCTATGAGAGTCGGTATTGGAATCCTCGGGTTTGGCACCGTGGGCGGGGCATTGCTCCGCAAGCTGATCGACGAGAACGCTTCGATCTCTACCAAGACGGGGCTGGAAATCGACGTCGTGCGGGTGGCCGTGCGCGACACCGCCAGGGAGCGTCCGGTCAATCTTCCGGCCGGGGTGCTGACCGATGACCCGATGGAGGTAGTCGGCGATCCCGAAGTCCAGCTAGTCGTGGAGATCATGGGTGGTGAGGATCCGGCCGGCGACCTCGTCGCAGCCGCCTTGCGGGCAAGAAAGCCCGTCGTCACCGCCAACAAGGCACTCATCGCTGCGCGTGGCAAAGAACTCATCGGTATCGCCGAGGAAGCCGGCGTCCCGCTCCTCTTTGAAGCCGCCGTGGCCGGAGGAATCCCCATCATCCGTCCGCTCTCCGAGACGCTGGCCGGTGAGCAGATCGACCGGGTGCTCGGCATTGTGAACGGCACCACCAACTACATCCTCACCAAGATGACCGAAGAGGGCGCCGAGTACAAGGTGGCGCTGGCCGAGGCTCAGGAGCTTGGTTTTGCCGAGTCCGACCCCGCCGCCGACGTCTCCGGCGCCGATGCGGCCGCCAAGGCGGCCATCCTCGCCAGCCTCGCCTTCGGAACCTGGGTCGCCTCCGATCGTGTCTATGTGGAGGGGATCGATCGGGTCGACGCAACCGACGTCCGGATTGCCACAGAGTTGGGGTTTGTCATCAAGCTGCTGGCCGTGGCCGAGAACACGGCCGAGGGAATCAGCGTGCGAGTCCACCCCACGTTCGTCCCGGGCGACCATCCCCTCGCCGTCATCCGGGGCGCCACCAACGCTGTGTTCGTCGAGGGTCCCAGTTTCGACGAGCTGCTGTTTGCCGGCCCCGGGGCGGGCGGAGCCCCCACCGCGACCGCCGTGCTCGGCGACGTTGTCGATGCGGCCCGCGAGTTGCTGGCCGGCGCCGAGGTGGCTCCACCGATCCGTTTTCAGCCCGGCCGGGTGCTCGACTTCGAAGCGGTGGCCACCACCTGGTACTTGCGCCTCGAGGTCGTCGACCGGCCCGGTGTGCTTGCCCAGGTGGCCGGCGTGTTTGCCGACAACGAGGTGAGCATCAAGTCGGTGTGGCAGGAAGGTGAGGACGATGGCGCCACTCTGCTGCTCGTCACCCATGCCCACACCGAAGGGCGCCAGCGGGCCAGCCTCGAAGGCCTTCGAGCGCTGGATGTGGTGCGCGATGTAGCTGCTGTGATCCGGGTCGAAGGCGCCGGCCCAACCCCGAATCTGTGAGGTACGAAAGCACGCGGGGGCAGGCCGGGAATCGCAGCTTCAGCGATGTTCTCCTCGACGGGATGGCCTCCGATGGTGGTCTCTACGTCCCGGTTGAGCTGCCACTCCTGAGCGAAGCGACCCTGCGCGGGTTCGCCGACAAGCCGTTTGTCGAGGTCGCAACCGGGGTGATGTGGCCGTTCGTGGCTCCGGAGTTCGAGCCGGACGAGTTCGCCGAGCTCGTCGCCCACAGTTATGAGGGCTTCGATCATCCCGACGTGGCTCCCCTTCGTGTGCTCGATCCGGGGAGGGGGGAGTGGCTGCTCGAATTGTTCTGGGGCCCAACTCTCGCCTTCAAGGACGTGGCCCTCCAGCTGCTCGGCAACCTGTTCGAGCGTGAGCTGGTCAAACGCTCCCGGGCAGTCACCATCATCGGCGCCACGAGCGGAGACACCGGCTCGGCTGCCATCGAAGCGGTGCGAGGCCGGGAGGGGATCCAGCTGTTCATGCTTCACCCCCGCGGGCGGGTGTCGGAGATCCAGCGACTCCAGATGACGACCGCCGACGACTCCAACATCCACAACGTCGCCATCGAGGGCACGTTCGACGACTGCCAGGATCTCGTGAAGGCGATGTTCGCCGACAACGGATTCCGCGAGCGACACGCCCTGTCGGCCGTCAATTCGATCAACTGGGCAAGGGTCATGGCCCAGACGGTCTATTACGTGACGGCGGCGGTCCGGCTGGGCGGCGGCTCGTCACAGGTGGCGTTCTCCGTGCCGACCGGCAATTTCGGCAACATCTACGCCGGCCATGTGGCCCGGGAAATGGGCGTACCGATCAGTCAGCTCATCCTGGCCACGAACGTCAACGACATTCTGAGCCGGGCGTTCGACACCGGCTCGCTTCAGATCGAAGCGGTTACCCACTCGACGAGCCCGGCCATGGACATCCAGGTGAGCTCGAACTTCGAGCGGCTCCTGTTCGAGCTGTACGGACGGGACGGGACCATGCTGGCGGCGCTCATGGACCGCTTCCGCCTGCTCGGACACGTCGAGCTCACCGAGCCCGTGCTCGAGGCATTCCAGGAGTTGTTCGATGCCGACTCGCTCGACGATGACGGCACCCGCCGGGTGATTCGATCGGTGTACGAGCAATCGGGAATCGTCGTCGATCCGCACACGGCGGTTGGTCTCGGCGTCGGCCGTTCGTTGCGGGCAGACCCGGATGTTCCGCTCGTCATGCTGGCGTGTGCTCATCCAGCCAAGTTTCCGGAGACGGTCGAGGCCGCCCTCGGGGAACGCCCCATCGAACCGACTCGCATCAGCGCCCTCGCCGGCTTGCCCGAACGATTCGAGACGCTCCCCAACGACCTCGAAGCCGTCAAGGCATTCATCCACGAGCGAGCAGCAAGTAGCGAACTCTGATCGGCGGGTAGCGGGTAGCGGGCAGCGGGTAGCGATTGCTAAACCCTTTGCCCCGAACCCCCGATGGAATAGACAACCCGCGTAAGTGGTTTGCTCAAGTACGCCGAGCATCTATGATGACTCTCGGACATTCCGTCCAAAGCTCGACCCCAGCGCTCCGGCCGTTGAGCACTCACGTGTACTCACGTTTAGCGCATGCCCGAATTCTCTCGGCAGCAGCAAAGGAAACCCATGACGACACGAGCCGAACTCCAGGGCAAGTCCCTCGAAGACCTCCGTACCATCGCCAGCTCGGTGGGCGTAGAGACCGACGGCCTCCAGAAAGCCAAACTCATCGCCGCCATCCTCGGCTCGGACAAATTCGAGCTGAGTGAGGAACCGGCTGAGGTTGAGCTTCCCTCCGCCGAAAAGGTAAGCGAGAGCAATGGTGGCCGGAAGTCGGGCTCAGACAGATCCCGCTCGGGTTCCAATCGCGACGGTGGCTCCGGCCGCAGTGGCGGATCCAATCGCGATGGAAACCGGGACGGCGGCCCCCGCAAGCGCAACCGCAAGCGCGGCGGCCGTGACCGCGAGGAGCCGATCGACGAGAGCGAACTCGAGACGAGGGAAGGGCTGCTTGACATCCTTCCCGAGGGCTACGGGTTCCTGCGCGTTGGCGGCTACCTCCCGGGAGAACAAGACGTGTATGTCCCGGCCAACCAGATCCGCAAGTTCGGTCTCCGCAAGGGAGACTTGATCGAGGGGCCGGTTCGGCCACCTCGCTCTCAGGAGAAGTTCGCCGCTCTCGTACGTGCCGTGAAGAACAACGGCATGGATCCGGAGGAGGCACGCAAGCGGCCGAAGTTCGGCAGCCTCACCCCGCTCTTCCCCGACATCCGTCTCCGCCTGGAGCGGGCCGCCAAAGACGACTCGCTCGCCCGCATCATGGACCTCATCTCGCCCATCGGCAAGGGCCAGCGGGGGCTCATCGTGTCGCCTCCCAAGGCGGGTAAGACCACCGTCCTGAAAGAGATCGCTCACTCGCTGGCCGAAAACAACCCCGAATGTCACCTCATGGTGGTGCTGGTGGATGAGCGGCCAGAAGAGGTCACGGATATGCAGCGCTCCACCAAGGGTGAGGTCGTTTACTCGACGTTCGACCGTCCGGCCGAAGAGCACACCCAGGTGTCGGAACTGGCGCTCGAGCGCTCCAAGCGCCTCGTGGAAATGGGTGGCGACGTCGTCATCCTGCTCGACTCCATTACCCGCCTCGCCAGAGCCCACAACCTTGCGACCCCTGCCTCCGGCCGGATTCTGTCCGGTGGTGTCGACTCCCAGGCCCTCTACCCGCCGAAGCGGTTCTTTGGTGCGGCCCGGAATATCGAAGAGGGTGGAAGCCTTACCATCATGGGAACGGCACTTGTTGAAACCGGGTCCCGCATGGATGAGGTGATTTTCGAGGAGTTCAAAGGCACCGGAAACATGGAGGTGCGGCTCGACCGCAGCCTGGCCGACAAGCGGATCTACCCCGCTATCGACATATCCCAATCGGGTACCCGCAAAGAAGAGTTGCTGTTCGATCCGGACGAGCTGAAGCAGGTGTGGAAGCTCCGCCGGGTGCTGCTGGCACTGGAACCGGCGCCGGCGCTCGAGTTGCTGATCAATAAACTGAAGGATTCGAAATCCAATGCCGAGTTCCTCGCCGAAGTGGCGAAGAGCGGCAATTGAGAGAAGGACGAAGCACGTGAAGACAGATATCCATCCCGCCTACGTCGAGACCACGGTCCATTGCTCCTGTGGCAACGAGTTCGTAACCCGCTCGACCCGCGAGAAGCTGACTGCCGAGCTGTGCAACGAATGCCATCCCTTCTACACCGGACGCCAGAAGCTGGTCGACTCCGGTGGCCGGGTGGAGCGGTTTCGCAAGCGCACCGAGAAGACCGACACCTCTGCCGTCGAAGCCAAGAAGGCCAAGCGGGCCGCGTCAACGAAGATCAAAGAAGCCGCCGCCAAGCCGACCTCGGCTGCCAAGGCCGGCGCCTCGAAGCCGATCCGCACCCGCCGGACTCCCAAAGAGGTAGAGGCGGAAGCGGCCAAGGCCGAGCGTCTCGCCAAGGCAAAGGCCGCCGCCGAGAAGGTAGCCGCCGAGAACCCGGCCGAAGCCCCGAAAGAGTAACTCCATGAGCCAGCCGCCTGGCTCGACCGTCGGCGGTCAGGCCGTCATCGAAGGGGTCATGATCCGCAGCCCACAAGCGTGGTCTGTCGCAGTCCGCCGTCCCGACGGCGAGATCGAGACCCGATCGGACGATCTCCCGCGTCTCTCCTCCCGTTCCCGGCTTGCCCGGGTTCCGTTCGTGCGTGGCGTTCTCGTGCTCGGCGAGTCACTCAGCCTCGGTTTCCGGGCCCTGACGTGGTCGGCCCAGATCGCCTCGACCGAGGAGGACGAGAAGGAGATGGCGCGCCTCAAGAACGTGGCGGAGAACGCCACCGGCCCATTCGCCGGCTGGCGCAAGAAGCGGGCCGCTCGTCGGATCGAACAGGGAAACGAACTGAACCGAACCGACCTTGCTATCGCCATGTCGATCGCAGTGGTCTTCTTCATCGGGGTGTTCATGTTGCTCCCGCTCGGCGGGGCCCGGCTGGTCGAGAACCTGCTGGGTGAGTCAAACGCGGTTGTGTTCAACGTCGCCGAGGGCGTCATCCGGGTTGGCATCCTGGTGGGGTATATCTGGCTCATCGGCCGTTCTGCCGACATCCGGCGGGTGTTCGAGTATCACGGGGCGGAACACAAATCCATCTATGCCTATGAGGCGGGCGATCCGATGATCGTGGAGAACGTCCAGAAATACCGGACGATGCACCCGCGCTGCGGGACGAGTTTCCTTCTCCTCGTGGTTTTGCTTTCCGTGCTCGTGTTCACCCTCGTTGGAGTGTTCGAGCCGAACGTCTTCTGGCTCGTCATGAGCCGCATCATCCTCATCCCGGTCATCGCCGGCCTGTCCTATGAGGTCCTCAAGCTGTCCGACGCCAAGCCGTGGCTCCACTTCCTCTCCCGGCCCGGCATCGAGCTGCAACGCCTCACCACGAAAGAGCCAGACGATGGCCAGGTTGAAGTTGCCATTGCCAGCCTGCTGGCTGCTATTCCCGGTGAGGCTCGCGACGAGGTGTTCGGCCGCGGGCCGGTGTGTGAGGCGGCCTGGGGCGCCGTTCAATGATCGATGCCCAGCTCGTCACCAGGATGGCCGAGGTTGAGGCGTCCTACGACCAGACGCTCGTCGACATGGCCGATCCCGACATTGCCGGCGATCAGCTCCGCTACACGGAAGTAGCCAAGCACCACTCGGAGCTCAAGCCGCTGGTTGAGACGTATCACGCCTATCAGGCAGCCAGTACCGAAGCCGACGAAGCTCGCGAGCTGGCCAATGCGGAGTCGGACGAAGAGATGCTTGCCTTTTTCCGCGAGCAGGTGGAGACGAAGGAGGCCGAGGCGGAGGCGCTCGTCGCCAAACTCCACCTCCTCCTCGTGCCGAAGGATCCCAACGACGACAAGGACGTCATCATTGAGGTCCGGGCGGCGGCCGGAGGTGACGAGGCGGCGCTCTGGGCCGGCGACCTCACCCGCATGTACCAGCGCTACGCCGAGAACCACGGCTGGAACGCTGAGGCGCTCGAAGTGTCGGAGGCCGAGGGGGGCGGATACAAAGAGGTCACATTCGCCGTCAAGGGAACCGGGGCGTACTCGCGCCTCAAGTTCGAGGCCGGGGTGCACCGCGTCCAGCGAGTGCCTAAGACCGAATCGCAGGGCCGCATTCACACCTCGACGGCCAGTGTGGCAGTGCTTCCCGAGGCCGAAGAGGTCGAGGTCGAGCTCGACCTCAACGACGTGAAGGTCGACACGTTTCGGTCGAGTGGTCCCGGTGGCCAGTCGGTAAACACCACAGACTCGGCCATCCGTCTCACCCACCTTCCCACCGGCATCAAGGTGAGCTGCCAGGACGAGAAGAGCCAGCTCCAGAACAAGGAGAAGGCGTTTCGCATTCTCCGTGCCCGGCTCCTCCAGAATCAGCTCGATGCCCAGCAGGCCGAGCTGTCTGCCAGCCGTCGGGAGATGGTCGGGACCGGTGACCGCTCCGAGAAGATTCGCACCTACAACTTCAAGGAGAACCGGGTCACCGACCACCGCATCGGCCTCACCATCAGCCAGCTGCCCACCATCCTCGAGGGCGACCTGGACTCGTTCATCGACGCGCTCACCCTCGACCAGCAGGCGCGCCTGCTCACCGGGGCCGACGAGGCGTGAAGGCGCCGTCCACCGGCTTGCCCGACCACGAGGCCCGTCGTCTCGTGCAACTCGCCACCGGACTCGATGCCACCGGCGTTGCCATGCGGGACGAGCTCACCGACGTTGAGGCAGCGGCCTTCGCCGGCTACGTCGATCGGCGCCTGCGCGGCGAACCGCTTCAATACATCGAGGGGACGGTCCAATTCGGGCCCATCGAAGTGAGGGTCGATCCCCGGGTGCTCATTCCCCGTCCGGAGACAGAGGTGCTGTGGGAACGGGCGGTGGCGGCGCTCGGCACGGCCGACGAGAGCACCGTCATCGTCGACATCGGGACGGGAAGCGGCGCCCTGGCGCTCGCCCTCAAGCATGCGTTCCCAGACGCCCGCGTCTATGCAACCGATGTCGACGCCGATGCGCTCGACCTGGCCCGGGAGAACGTCGAGCAGGCCGGTGTGACGGTGCTGGGCGGTGATCTATTCGGTGCCCTCCCGTTCGGGATGCGGGGGCATGTCGACCTGTTGGTCTCCAACCCGCCGTATGTAGCCGACGGGGATGACCTTCCCGCCGAGGTGGGGGAGCACGAGCCTGCCAGGGCCCTGTTCGCCGGTCCGGTCGGCGATGAGATCCTCGTTCGCCTTGCCGAACAGGCCTTCTACTGGGTGAAGCCGGGGGGATGGGTGTTCATCGAGATCGGCGAGACCCAGGCCGATCGTGCCATGGAGCTCTTCGCCGATTTCCAGTGTGTCGTCTATCAAGACCTGGCCGGCAAGCCGAGGATCCTGGCGGGTTATCGCGGCGCCACCAGCTGCATCGAAGGAAACCGCTAGCTGCGGATTGCTGATCGCTGATCGCCGGCAGGCAGTAGCCTGCCCCCATGCACCCGTTCACCGTGCTGGAGGCAGTGGTCGCCCTCAACGCCGGCAAGCTGGTCGGCGTTCCGACCGACACCGTCTACGGGATCGCCGCCTATCCATGGTCCGAGGACGGCATGAACGCCCTGTTCGATCTCAAAGGGCGCGGTCCCGAGCATCCGGTCGCCCTGCTCGTGGCCGACCTGCAACAAGCCCGGGAGCTCTGTGTGATCTCGGAGCGGGCGAGCAGGCTCGCCGACCGCTACTGGCCGGGACCGCTCACCATGGTGCTCGAAGCGGCGCGGGACCTCCCGGCCTGGATCGGAGACCAGGCGAGAGGAACCGTTGGGGTGCGGGTTCCCCAGCATCCGGTCGCCCTCGAGCTGCTCACCATCGCCGGAGCGCTCGCAGTCTCGTCCGCCAACCGAAGCGGGGAAGACCCGGCCGTGGGCGACGTGGACGCCCGGGCGATCTTCGGGGACTCGGTGATCGGGTATCTGGCAGGCGAGGGCGGTGCCGGCACCGCTTCCACGGTGCTCGATGTGACAACCGAGCCGGCAACGGTGCTGCGGCAGGGGCCGCTCGTCATCGATTGAAACAGCAACTCGGCCGCTCCGGCCGGTATGGTTGGAATGAAGGCGGCCGATGAAAGTTGTAGATAGTCCCAGGGGAGTGGCGCGTCTCGTCGGAGATGTCTCGGCATCCCCACTCGAGGTGTACCGGTACTTCACCGATCCCGAGCTTCTGACCACATGGTGGCCGGAGCAGGCTTCGGTCGATGAGCGCGCCGACGGCCTCTACGAATTCGCCTGGCCGGGCCAGGACGTCCGTCTCGTCGGGCAATTCATCGTGACCGACCCGGGGCGGCGCCTCGTGTTCACCTGGTCGTTCACCCACGAGCCGCTCCCGCCGAGCACCGTCGACATCGGGTTCGAGGAGGCCGGTGGCGGCACACGGCTGACCATCGAGCACACGCACGGCGACGATCCCGACGAGCGACAGGGGTATGTCGACGGGTGGAAGCATTTTGTTGAGCGGTTGCGCGGGGTTCTCTCGGACGACTGAGGGGCAGGGCACTAGCCTGACGCGGTCGAAGGAGCCCATCAATGACCGACCCTCGTTCCGTAGCCGACGTCGACCCGATCGTCGCCGATCTCATCCAATCCGAGCTGACCCGCCAGGAATCGGGCATCCAGCTCATCGCCTCTGAGAACTTCGCTTCGCGGGCCGTTATGGAGGCAAGCGGCTCGGTGTTCACCAACAAGTACGCCGAGGGCTATCCCCGGCGCAGGTATTACGAGGGGTGTGAGTTCACCGACCAGCTCGAGCAACTCGCCATCGATCGGGCCAAGGAGCTGTTCGCGGCCGACTTCGCCAACGTTCAGCCTCACTCGGGAAGCCAGGCCAACATGGCCGCCTACTTTGCCGTGCTCGAATCGGGCGACACCATCATGGGAATGTCGCTCGATCACGGCGGACACCTCACCCACGGGAGCCACGTCAGCTTCAGCGGCGCGTTGTTCAACTTCGTGTCCTACGGGCTGAATCCCGAGACGGAGCTCATCGAGATGGACGAGGTGCGCCGGCTGGCGGTTGAGAATCAGCCGAAGATGATCGTGGCGGGGTATTCGGCCTATTCCCGCCACCTCGATTACGAAGCGTTCCGTTCCATCGCCGATGAGATCGGCGCCATTTTCCTCGTCGACGCCGCCCACTTCATCGGCCTCGTCGCCGGCAAAGCGATGCCGAACCCCATGGACTACGCCGACATCGTCACCGCCACCACCCACAAGGCGATTCGCGGAGCCCGGGGCGGGCTCATCCTCAGCAAGGAGGAGTACGGCAAGGCCATCAACAAGGCCGTGTTCCCCGGCTACCAGGGCGGAGCCATCTTCAGTCAGATCGCAGGCAAAGCCGTCGCCTTCCACGAGGCGATGACCGCCGAGTATCAGGAGTATGCGGTGCAGGTCATCCGCAACGCCCAGGCCCTGGCCGGCACCCTCCAGGCGGGCGGGCTGCGGGTCGTGTCGGGGGGAACCGACAACCACCTCATGCTGCTCGACCTGCGGAGCCTCGACGAAGACCTGACCGGCAAGGAAGCGGCCGTCGTGCTCGATGGCGTCGGCATCACGCTGAACCGCAACGCCATCCCCAACGACCCGCGGCCCCCATTCGTCACGAGCGGCCTGCGGATCGGGACGCCGTCGGTGACCACCTGCGGAATGCGAGAAGGGGAGATGGAGCGGCTCGGGTCGCTCATCCTCGACACGATCGCCAAGCGAGACGATGAGACGGCTCTCAAGGAAATCGCCGACGGTGTCTCCGAGCTCGTGGCAGCGTTTCCGCCGTACCCGGCCGAGTTCCCCGGGCACGTATGAGCCGGCGGGCCGACACATCGGTTGGGCCGGCGGGGCCGGTCCGCTAATTTGTGAACCGGATCACAAAGCCTGGGAGGCGCCGAGTGAGCTCGATGGGTGAGGACTTCATTGCCGGTGGTGACTTCTTCGGCGCCATCATGGCCGGGTTCTTGCTCGGCCTGGGTGGCGACTACATCTTCGGGACCCGGCCGGTGTTCGTCGTCAGCGGCATCATTGCCGGATCTATCACCGGGTTCTATGTGATGTTTCGTCACCTGAAGGATGCCAGTGGATAAGCACGCGGCGGCCACCGTCACACCGGGAACGGTCGACGTCGAGGCAATCATCGCCCGCCATGTCGCCCGCCGGGCGCTGTGGGTGGCTCCCATCCTCATCACTCTGTTCGGGCTCCTGCGAGGTGTGGATGGAGCGGTGGCGAGCGCCATCGGAGTAGCCGTAGTGGTGGGGAATTTCCTGCTCTCCGGGTGGATGCTGTCGATCGCCGCCAAGATCAGCCTGGCGCTGTACCATGCCGCCGCGCTGTTCGGTTTTTTCCTGCGACTGATTTTGATTACCGTATCGCTGCTGGTGCTGGGTAGCCTCACCGAGCTTGACCGGATGGCCCTGGGATTGTCGGTTGTGGCCGCCTATCTGGTGCTGTTGAGCCTGGAGGCGGTGGCCGTCGCCCGGGGCAAGGAAAGGGAGTTGGATTGGACATAGAGATCCTCGCGTTTGATTGCGAGACCGAGACCGATGTTGTCTGCACCCCTCCGTTCGTCAACGAGCTGTTTGAGACCTACGACGTGTTCGAACTCTTCGGTGTTGGCGTCAATCGGGCGATGCTGCTCATGTTCCTGGCCGCCTTCGTTGTCATAGCGATCCTCTTCTTCGCTCTCCGCAAGCGCTCGGTAGTTCCCAGCAAGTTCGGCGCCGCCGTCGAGGGACTGCTCAGCCTCGTCAAGGACGAGATCGCCACCGGCATTATCGGACCGCAGGGTGCCAAGTACGCCCCCTACCTCATCTCGATCTTCCTGTTCATCCTCATCGGGAACCTCATGGAAGTGACCCCGTTCATAAACTTCCCGATCACGTCCCGCATGGCGCTGCCGGCGTTCCTGGCCATTCTCACCTGGGTGATCTTCGTGTTCGCCGGGTTCAAGGAGCAGGGGCTCGGCTATGTCGGGCACATCATCTGGCCCAAGGACGTTCCGATCGCGCTGCGCTGGCTGGTCGGAATCATCGAACTCGTGTCGATCTTCCTCGTCCGGCCCTTCAGCCTGGCGGTCCGGCTCTTTGCCAACATGGTGGCCGGCCACGTCATGCTCACCCTCTTGTTGGTGACGGGGTACGTCTACATCGTCGGCTTCTCGAACGCCACCTTCAACGGGGTGTTCGGCGCTCTCTGGTGGCTCATGGCATTGGCCATCTTCCTGTTCGAGGTCGTCGTGTCGATCTTGCAGGCTTACATCTTCACGCTGCTTTCGGCCGTATACATTCAAACGTCGGTTCACCCCGAGCACTGATTTCAAGGAGGAAATGAATGACAGAGATTGAGATCACAAAGGGCGCAATTGCCCTGATCGGCTATGGC
>SHLN01000222.1 GCA_004283105.1 Acidimicrobiia bacterium | reverse complement strand
ATGTAGTCGATCTTCTCGGTGCAGAAGTAGCAGACGAGCTTGCGGGGCCGACGATCCGGGCGCTCCCGGCGTTTGCGGCCTTTGCTCGAACTGGAGGAAGTTGCTTTGCGTGCCATTGGTGTCTCCTAAAAGGGGGCCTCATCGGGCCCGAAGTCGTCCCGGGCGACCGGAGCGGCCGGAACGGTGGCCGGCTGGCCGCCGCCGAAGCTGTCCGAACGGGGGGTCTTCGTGACCGACGCCGTTGCCCAGCGCAGGGACGGGCCGAGTTCGTCGATGCGAACCTCGACGATGGAGCGCTTGTCGCCCTCCTGCGTCTCCCACGACCGTTGCTCGAGGCTGCCGGTGATGATTACTCGCATCCCCTTCTGAAGGGATTCGGCGGCATTCTCGGCGGCTTCGCGCCAGAGGGTTCCGCCGAAGAAGCTCGTCTCTTCCTGCCATTGGTCTTGCTGATCCCGCCAGCGCCGGTTGACGGCGACTCGGATCTTGGCCAGGGCGACACCCGACGGTGTGAACCGCAGCTCGGGATCCTCGACCAGGTTGCCAACGAGTGTTACTGAATTTCCTGCCATTAGTGCTCTCTCTTCGCTCTCTTGTTCTCTCTATGTATCACGCAGGTGTGACAGGTTTCCGGTCATCTGTGCGGATGAACTTGTGTCGTATCACCGCATCAGACAAGGAAAGTGTCCGGTCGACCTCGTCGAGAGCGCCCGGCTCGGCGTCCAAGTAGAACACCGAGTAGAAGCCCTCCCGCATGTGGTCGATTTCATAGGCAAAGCGTCGCTTGCCCCAGAATTCGGTTTCTCCCACCTCAACGCCCTGAGTCTTCAGGGTTGTCTCTATCTGACTCACCGCCGTACGGACCTCGGTTTCGGCCAGGTCCGGCCGGTGGATGGTCATCAGCTCGTAGCTGCGCATCCTTGTTTACCTCCTCTGGACATCCGCATTCGGACGGCCCCAATCTGGGGCAGGAATATGGGGAAGGCGACGATTGTACCCCGCGGGCCGGCCTGGAAGCCAGACGGATCTCTAGATTTCTTTCCCGCTCCCGTCGAGGGCGCCGATGATGACGAGGCGGGCGTCGCCGGCAAGGCCGCTGAGTGATCCGGCCGGCGCTTCCAGGGCGTATCGGGCGGGTGCCTCCGAGGAATAGCGTGGGCAATCGTCCTCCGGGCATACGGCCATGGTGGTCTGGCTGACGAGGAAGCCGTCCTCGTCGAAGAAGGCGATGTCCAGGGGAATGAGCGTGTCCTTCATCCAGAAGGACCTGATCGTCGAGTTCTCGAACACGAAGAGCATGCCGTCGAGCGGGCTCAAGGCCTCCACTCCCATGAGCCCTCGACTGCGCTCATCGTTCGTGTCTGCCACGGCGACCGTCAACGGACTCCCGTCGAGTTCGACGACGGCCCGGCTGAACTCAGTGGAGACACCGATCAAGCTGGTCGTCGTCGTAGTGGGTTCCGGAGGCACGGTCGTTGTCGTGGCGGATGCCCCCGCCGTTGTTGATGACGTCGTGCCGTCGACAGCCGGTTCGTTCGAACAGGCGGCCACGGCCAGCACGACGGCTAGTGCCAGCCCGAGACCGGGCCCGCGCGCTAGAAGGCGTCGAACGCGTCCCCCCTGGGCTCGTCACGCAGCAACGCGCGGGCGGCTTCCTCGCTCATGGAATACGTCTCGTCGTCGAGCGGGAAGGTGCCCTTTTCGACATCGGCAAAGAACTCAGACAGGGCGTCGATCGCCCCATCCTGGAGCCGGGCGTACTGGCGAACGAACTTGGGCAGATGCCCATCGTGAAGGCCGAGCACGTCGTGAAAGACGAGGACCTGCCCGTCGGTGTGGGAGCCGGCCCCGATGCCGACCGTGGGCACCGACACCTCTTTCGTGATGATCTCAGCGACGAGCGAGGGAACCCCTTCGAGCACCATGGCAAACACGCCGGCGTCGGCGAGGGCGATGGCGTCGCGAATCAAGTCGCGGGCGGCTTCGGTGGCTTTGCCTTGCACTTTGTACCCGCCCATGGCGTGGACCGACTGCGGGGTGAGACCGAGGTGACCCATGACGGGAATCTCGGCGTCGAGGATTCCCTTGATGACATCCAGGCGCTTGCGGCCACCCTCCACCTTGAGGGCTTCGGCGCCTCCTTTCCGCACCATGCGGCCGGCATTGGCGACGGCGTCGGCGGTAGAGACGTGGTAGCTGAGCCAGGGCATGTCGCCGAGCACGAGAGCGGCGGGATTGGCGCGGGACACCGCGGCGGTGTGGTGGATCATGACATCGAGATCGACCGACAGGGTGTCGTCATGGCCGAGAACGACGTTGGCCAGCGAATCACCGACGAGGATGATGTCGGCCCCGGCCCGGTCGGCGATGACGGCCGTTGGGTAGTCGTAGGCGGTGACCATCTTGATCTTGGGACCGCCCTTGGCGGCCAGGATCGAAGGCGCGGTGACCTTCTTGCGGGGAGTTGCGTTTTCCACGGTGCTCCTATCTCCCCACCGCGAGGGTTGGGGGATGTGGCTGGTTGTTGGTCATGGTGTCGTCCGTCTGTGGCCTCAACCGCCCCGAAGGGTCGGCCGTGCCCGGAACTGCCACCAGATTACTTCGGAACGGAACCGTACGCAGGAGAGGGGCGTATTCCTCGCCTCTGGTGGGTTGGCTAGCGTGATTGGGCCGATGCAATCTATCAACCCGGCCACCGGCGAGCTCATCGCTGTCTACCCGGATCACACTCCGGCCGAGGTCGACGCCGCGCTGGAGCTGGCCACCGGGGCCTTTGCCGACTGGCGACGCACCTCCTTCGCCGAGCGGTCCGCTCGTATGAACACCCTCGCCGGCCTCCTGGACGAGCGCACGGAGGATTGGGCCCGCCTCATGACCCTCGAGACGGGAAAGCCGATCGCGGAAGCCCGGGCCGAGATCGAGAAGTGTGCCTGGGTGAGCGGCTACTACGCCGTCGAGGCAGAACGCATGCTGGCCGACCGCCCTATCGAGGCCGGCCGCACCCGTTCTTACGTCCATCACGAGCCGCTCGGGCCTGTGTTGGCCGTGATGCCGTGGAACTTCCCGTTCTGGCAGGTGTTTCGCTTCGCCGCGCCGGCATTGATGGCCGGAAACGTCGGGGTCTTGTCGCCTGCTCCCACCGTGTCGGGGTGCGGGATCGCCATCGAGGACGCATTCGCCGCAGCGGGGTTCGCGGAGGGCATCTTTCAGACGTTGCTCGTACCCGACGACAGGGTCGAAGAAATCGTCCGGCATCCGGGGGTGGTGGCGGCCACTCTCACCGGTTCCGACCGGGCCGGGCGTGCCGTTGCCACAACCGCCGGATCGCTCCTCAAGAAGACGGTGCTCGAACTCGGAGGGTCGGACCCCTACCTGGTCCTGGCCGACGCCGACGTCGAGCTGGCGGCGGCCACCTGCGCGGCCAGCCGGATGATCAATGCGGGTCAGTCGTGCATCGCCGCCAAACGGTTCATCGTTCACGAGGACGTGTACGACGAGTGGCTCGGCAAGTTCACCACCCGGTTGGCCACCACCCGCATGGGTGATCCCCTCGACGAGGAGACCCGGCTCGGACCGCTGGCGCGCCACGACCTGCGCGACCGCCTCCACCAGCAGGTGCTCGACTCGGTAGCGGCCGGAGCCACTGTGGCGCTGGGTGGCGAGGTTCCCGACGGCCCCGGCGCCTTCTATCCCCCGACCGTGCTGGTCGACGTGACCCCCGGCATGCCCGCCTACGACGAGGAGCTGTTCGGCCCTGTGGCCGCCGTCATCAAGGTCGGTAGCGAGGAGGAGGCCATCGCGGTGGCAAACGACACCGCCTTTGGCCTGGGAGCCGCCGTGTTCACTACCGATACAGCCCGGGGTGAGCGCATCGCCGCCGAACGGCTGGAAGCCGGGGCCTGCTTTGTCAACGCCTTCGTCGCATCCGACCCCCGCTTGCCCTTCGGCGGCATCAAGGCGTCCGGCTACGGCCGCGAGCTTTCCGACCTCGGAATCCTCGAGTTCGTCAATCAGAAGACGGTGGTGGTGGACTAGCCCGCGGGTGTCAGCTCCGCCAGCACCGACTCCTTGACCTCGGCAGGGGCGAACGATGAGCGGATGGCGGTTCGCTGCATCTCCTGCAAGTCCGCCACGCTCAGGCCGTGCACGTCGTGGGCGAGCTGGAGCTCGCGGGTGAGATCGGTACTGAAGTAGGCCGGGTCGTCGGTGTTGAGCGTCACGGTGACCCCGGCGTCGAGAAGGGGTCGGATCTGGTGATCCTCGATACTTGGGGCCACGCCGAGCAGCACGTTTGACGTCATCGAAACCTCGAGCGGAATGGCGTGCTCGACCAGGTACTGGAGCAGGGCGGGATCCTCCACCGAACGAACCCCGTGACCGATGCGGTCGGCACCAAGGTCCCGGATGGCCGCCCACACGCTCTCGG
>SHLN01000221.1 GCA_004283105.1 Acidimicrobiia bacterium | reverse complement strand
GGCGGCTCGTCCATCTGGCCGAACACGAGCGCCGCCTTGTTGATGACCCCGGACTCGGTCATCTCACCGAAGAGGTCATTTCCCTCTCGGGTCCGCTCCCCCACCCCGGCAAACACCGACACACCGCCGTGCTCGGTAGCGACCCGGTGGATCATCTCCTGGATGACCACGGTCTTGCCGACACCGGCACCGCCGAACATCCCGATCTTTCCGCCCTTCACATACGGCTCGAGGAGATCGATGACTTTGATCCCCGTCTCGAAGATCTCCCGCTGTGAGCTCAGCTCGGCAAAGGCAGGTGCGGGCCGGTGGATCGGCCAGCGCTCCTTGACCTCGAGCGAATCCGCGGGAACGTCGAGCGGATCACCCAGCACGTTGAAGATGTGACCGAGGGTCACATTGCCGACGGGAACACTGATCGGGGCACCGGTGTCGCGCACCTCGGCACCGCGCACGAGGCCGTCGGTGGAGCGCATGGCGACTGCCCGGACCTGGGAATTTCCAAGGTGCTGGGCCACCTCGGCGACGACGGTGACCGTCTCACCACCTAGCTCGATGTCTACCTCAACGGCGTTCTGGATTTCCGGCAGCCCGTCGGGCGGAAACTCGGCATCGATAACCGGACCTGCGACTTTGACGATTCGTCCCGTACTCACTTGCGTGCTCCTATCAATTCGCTCATCCGGCGGTCAGCGCTTCGGCGCCGCCGACGATCTCGGAAATCTCTGTGGTTATCTCGGCCTGGCGGGCCTGGTTGGCTTGCCTGCTCAAGAGCTTGGTGAGCTCATCCGCCGCCTCGGTGGCCGCCTTCATGGCCCGGCGCCGGGCGGCATGCTCGGAGGCGGAGGCCTCCAGCAGCATCCCGAACACGCTCGCCTCGAGGTAGCGAGGCAGCAACCGGTTGAGGATGGCCTCCGGGTTCGGCTCATACGTGTAGCCCGTAGCGGTTGACTCGTCCGATGCCTCGGCCGTCGGTGGCTCGATCGGCAGGAGCGGCCATTCGACCGCCGTCTGCGTGAGCGCTGAGAGGTAGCGGGTGGTGAACGCCTCGACCGAATCGACGGCACCCTCCGCGTAGTCGTTGAGAATGGTGTTGGCGACGGCGCGGGCGTCTCCATAGCCGGGCGTGTCGGTCACTCCGAGGAACGTCCGCTCAACCTGGTAGCCCCGATACCGGAAGTAGCTGTTCGACTTCTTGCCGACGCAGTAGAGCCGCACATCCACCCGCTCATTCTTGAGTTCGATGAGCCGGCGCTCGGCCATACGGATGACGTTGGAGTTGAACCCGCCTGCCAACCCCCGGTCGGACGTGACTACGAGAACGCCGGCGGTGGACCGGGGCCGGCTTTCGAGGAGCGGGTGAGAGGCGCCGCCCGAGGCGGCTCCTACGTTGCTGATGACCTCGACCAGCTTGTCGGTGTAGGGCTGAGCGGCCTCGACCCGTGCCTGGGCTTTGACGATTCGAGAGGCGGCAATGAGCTCCATCGCCGATGTGATCTTCATCGTCGATTGGACGCTGCGAATGCGCCTGCGAATCAGCCGGAGCTCAGCACTTGCCATTGGTCGCTACTCGGCCTGGAAGGTCTCGGTGAACGAGGTGATAGCCCGGTTGAGCTCCTCGAGGTCGGGCAACTCGCCGGTGTCGGAAATGTGCGACATGAGCCCGCCGTGCCGAGCCTGCAGGAACTCGCGCATCTCGTTGTCGAATCGCCGGACGTTGTCCATGTCGACCCCGTCCATGAAGCCCTCGTTCACGGCATAGATGGAGACCACCTGCTCCTCAACCGGGACCGGCTCGTATTGAGGCTGCTTGAGCATCTCGACGACTCGCCTGCCTCGCTCGAGCTGCGCCTGCGAGGCGGCATCGAGCTCAGATCCGAACTCGGCGAATGCCTCGAGCTCACGGAACTGGGCAAGGTTGAGCCGCAGCGGGCCGGCGACCTTCTTCATCCCCTTTATCTGGGCGTTGCCACCCACCCGGGAGACAGAGATACCGGCGTTGATGGCCGGACGCACGCCCGAGTAGAACAGGTCGGTCTCGAGGAAGATCTGGCCATCGGTGATTGAGATGACGTTGGTCGGAATGAAGGCCGACACGTCGCCTGCCTTTGTCTCGACAATGGGGAGCCCGGTGAGGGAGCCGCCACCCAACTCGTCGGACACCTTGGCGCAGCGCTCGAGAAGCCGACTGTGGAGATAGAAGACGTCTCCGGGGTAGGCCTCGCGACCGGGTGGGCGGCGCAGGAGCAGCGAGATGGCCCGGTAGGCAACCGCCTGCTTGGAGAGGTCGTCGAAGATGATGAGGGCGTGCTCACCGTTGTACATCCAGTGCTGGCCGATGGCCGACCCGGCGTAGGGGGCATACATCTGGTGGGCGGCCGGCGACGAGGCGGGGGCGTTAACAACCACGGTGTACTCCATGGCGCCATACCGCTCGAGGGTGTCGACCACCTCGGCCACCGTTGAGGCCTTCTGGCCGATGGCCACGTAGATGCACTTCACACCGGTTGTTTTCTGGTTGATGATCGTGTCGATGGCGATGGCGGTCTTGCCGGTCTGCCGGTCACCGATGATGAGCTCACGCTGGCCGCGGCCGATGGGGATCATCCCGTCGATGGCCTTGATACCGGTCTGCAACGGCTCGGACACCGGCTGGCGTTCCACGACCGATGGCGCGGTTTCTTCGAGAAAGCGTGTCTCCGTCGAGTTGATAGGACCCTTGCCGTCGAGCGGAACGCCGAGCGGGTCGATGACCCGGCCGAGGAGGGCGTCGCCAACGGGCACCGACAACACCTTGCCGGTCTGCTTGACGGGATCGCCTTCCTCAACGTGATGGGATTCGCCCATGAGGACGGCGCCGATGCTGTCGGACTCCAGGTTGAGTGCCACCCCGAGCAATCCGCCCGGGAACTCGAGCATCTCCGAAGCCATGGCATTCGGCAATCCGGACACCCGGGCTACCCCGTCTCCGATGGAGGTGACGTAGCCGACTGTTTCGGCATCCACCTCGGGGGACCAGCCCTCGAGGTGGCGCCGGATAGACGCTGCAATCTCTTCCTGGTTGATGGTCAAGTCGGCCATGGTTTTAAGCTCCGAATTCTTCGCGTAGGTCTTGCAGGCGGCCCTTCACGGAGCCGTCGATGACGACGTCGCCGACGCGGGCGACGATGCCACCGAGTATTGAGGGATCGACGACGACCTTCGCCTCGACGGTCTTGCCGGTGGCGGCCCCGAGGCGTTCCTCGAGGCGGCGGACGGTGTCGGCGTCGAGCTCGATGGCCGAGCGGACTTCGGCGACTGCCCGGTCCCGGGCCGAAGCGGCTTTGCTCACCAGCCGATCGGCAATGGCAGAAAGATCCCGAGCTTTGCCGACGCCGATGACGAAGTTGATGAGGTTTACGGTGAGGGCGGACGCTCTCGTGCCGAGCAGGTCCGAGATGATGGCCTGCTTGCGCTCGATCGGCAGCCTGGGGTCGGCCAGGGACTCGCGCAATTCCGAGGAGGAATCGAAAGTGCGCGCGATCTGAAACAACTCGTCACCGACGGTTTCGAGCTGCCCTTCCGCCGTGGCGAATTCGAGTATCGCCGCCGCGTAGCCGTCTATCTGGTCTTCAGTAGCCACGGTGCTCCTTGACGTTCACCACTACTTGTTGAGCCCTCCCAACTCGTCCAGGTAGCGCTCAACGAGCGCACCCTGGGCTTCCCGGTCGATTGATCCGGCCACCACCTTCTCGGCCATGTCGAGCGACAGGTTGGCCACGTCGCTCTGAAGCGCCGCCGCGGCCCGGCCGCGTTCGGCGGCCACGTCGGCCCGCGCCTTTTCCAGCACGCCGGCGGCCTCGGTCTCGGCCCGGGCCACGATCTCGCTCTTCATGGAGTCGGCCGTGGTACGCGCCTCGTCGATGATCTGGTTGGCTTCTTCCTTTACTCCAGCAACCTGGGCCTGGTAGTCGGCGAGCAGGCTCTCGGCCTCTCCTTTGACTCGCTCGGCCTCTTCCAACTGGCCGGTGATGGCCTGACGGCGGTTCTCGAGCATCTCCTGCAGGGCGGGCCATGCCCACAGCCGCACGAACAAGAAAACGATGCCGAAGGCGATGATGCCCGCGATCAGCTCCTTGGTCTCCGGGAGGATGAGGTCAATGCCCTCAGGCTCCTCGTCGGCGGCGATGATCTGGATGGCCGCAGCGATGCGCAGCATTGCTTACCGTCCCCTACGCCAGGAAGAAGAGCACGAAGCCGATGAGGGCCAGTGCTTCGGTGAAAGCAATGCCGAGGAACATGGTGGTTCGCACCATGCCGGCCGCTTCCGGCTGCCGCGCCATTGCCTGTACCGCGTTGCCGGCCAGGATGCCGATGCCGACACCGGGGCCGATGGCGGCAAGGCCATAGCCGATCAGGGCAATTGCGCCCTTTGTGATCTCAATCTCTGTCATTCAT
>SHLN01000220.1 GCA_004283105.1 Acidimicrobiia bacterium | reverse complement strand
CGTTCCTGTGTTCCTGTCGTCGCCTCTGGCCGGGGGCCGGGGGCCGGTGGCCGCGGGAAGCGGGTAGCGGGTAGCGGGCTGGCAACGCCCGCGGCGTGGCCAGCCGATTAGGCTCCCATCCCATGACAACGGCCTATCTGCCCCTCGCCTCGACCGTTCTTCCTCGCAAGCGGGCGGTGACCGTCGCGCTCGTGGTCTCGTTCGCCCTCTTGACCGCCGCCGCCGCGCAGTTCCGGATCAGCTTGCCGTTCACCCCGGTTCCCATCACGGGCCAGACGTTTGCCGTGCTGCTGGCCGGGGGAGTGCTCGGCAGCCGTGCCGGCGCCGCAAGTCAGGCGCTCTACTGGATGGCCGGACTCGTGTTTCCGTTCTATTCGGGTGGGGAGAGCGGCTGGACCGTGGCTACCGGCGCCACCGGCGGCTATCTCGCTGGATTCATCGTGGCAGCCTGGGCCGTCGGCACCCTGGCCGAACGGGGCCAGGACCGCACCGTTGCCTCAGCCATCCCGGCCTTCCTTGCCGGCACGGTTGTCATCTACTTGTTCGGTGTTCCCTGGCTCGCTCACGAGCTCGGCGTCTCCTGGCAGCGTGCCGTGGAGCTCGGTGTTGTTCCCTTCGTCATCGGGGACCTGGTGAAGGTGGCCCTGGCGGGGTTGTTACTCCCGGGAGCATGGAGCCTCAAGCGCTAGCTGTTCGCTGTTCGCTCTTCGTCTTGGAACCCGGCCCACCTGATAGAACGTTGTCTGGCTGTACTATCTCAACGCGCTAATGACCGATCTTCTCCCATCCATCGAGTATCCGCCGCCTGCGGAATCTGAGTCGCGCCGTCGGTGGTTCACGCCCGGCCTGGCAGCGGTCGGTCTGCTGCTGCTCGGGTTCCTGCTCATCCTGGCGGCCGGGATTCGACTGCCGTATCTCGCCACCTCGCCGGGACCGGTCACCGAGGTGCACGGCATCATCGAGATCGATGAGGCAGCCTCCTACGACGTCGAGGGCGAGCTGTTCTTTCTGACCATTTCACGCCCGAGCGAGTCGCTCACGCTCCTGGAACTGTTTGAGGCGTGGAGAGACCCGGCGGTCGACATCGTGGACAAGGAGCTGATCCTCCCGCCCGGCCAGACGAGCGATGAGAGACGGCTGCAGAACCTCGAGCTCATGATGAACTCGCAACAGATCGCGGTGGCCGTGGCCCTCGATCGCCTCGGGTACGACGTCGGGGTGGTTGGCACCGGTGCCCTCGTGGCAGAGGTGCTCGAGGGCAGCGGTGGGTTTGGCATCGTCGAGGTTGGAGACATCGTGGTTGCGCTCGACGGGACCGAGATCCAATTTGTGCAGGAGCTCATCAGTGAGGTGCGCGCCCGTGAGGTTGGCGATGTCATCACCCTCACGGTGAGCCGGGACAACGAGCTGCGAGATGTACAAATAGTCCTCGGCGAGAGCGAGACCGACGAAGGCCTGCCGATCATCGGTATCAGCGTGGCCGATGCCGGTTCGGCCTTTGATCTCCCGTTCGAGGTTGATATCGATGCCGGCGCCGTGGGAGGCTCCTCGGCCGGGATGATGCTGACCCTCGCCGTCTACAACACATTGTCCGAAAACGACATCACGAACGGTCGCCGGATCGCCGGGACGGGCACTATCAGCACAGATGGGTCGGTCGGTCGCATCGGGGGCATGAAGCAGAAGACGTATGCGGCTATCGGGGTCGGGGCGGAGTATTTGCTTGTTCCAGAGGGCGACTTCGACGTCGCGTTCGAAACCGCCGACGGCAAGATCGAGGTGGTCGCCGTTGCCACCATTGACGACGCGCTCGCCTTCCTGGAGGGCCTCTCTCCCTCATAAATCTCTAGCCGGACCGGTCGATGGGGGGTATGGTGAATGCGCTATGAACGATTTTCGCGCTCTCGAAGACCCCGAGTTTGAGATCAGTCGCCGCGGCTACGACCGCGAACAGGTCGACGCCCACCTCGCCGAGATCACGTCCGAGCTGGCCCGGCTCCGGGATCTCCTTGCGGAGCAAGCCGGTGAATCGAACGACGGCACCTTCCCCGAGCCGGTCCAGGCCGAGCTCGATCGCGTGTCAGTCGAAGTCGAGGCGGTCATCGGCGCGGCCCGCGAAGCCGCCGAGGGTCTGAGGACACGGGCCGCCGCCGAAGCCAGCAAGTGGCGGGAAGAGGCCGACGCCGACGCCCGCCGTTGGCGTGCCGAGGCAGAGGAAGAGTCGAGCCGGCTCCGAGCCGACGCGGCTTCAGCCTCCGAACGGCAACTGGTCGAGGCCCAGGAAGAGAGCGACAAGCGCCGTTCGGATGCCGACGCCTACGCCACCCGGATACGGGAAGAGGCCGATGCTTACGCCTCCCAGACCCGCCAGGTTGCCGAATCGGAGGCATCCCAGGTGCGAGAAGAGGCCGACGCATATGCCGCGTCGACCCGTCAGAGCGCCGAAGAGGATTCAACGGAAGCCCGTGAGGGCGCCGATGCCTACGCGGCCCGCGTGACGAGTGGGGCGGACGCCTACGCGTCCTCAACCCGGGAGGCAGCCGAAAACGAGGCAAACGAGACACGCGCAGCCGCTCAGTCCGACGCCTCCAACTGGCGGGCCGAAGCCGAAGCGGGGTCCCGACACGAGCGCGAAGAGGCGGAGGCGTACGCCGCCGAGGTGCGCAGCGCGGTCGAGTCCGAGACTGCCCGACTGACCGAAGAGGCGAACACCGCGGCTCGCGAGATGAGAGCTTCGGCCGAAGAGTACGCGGCCGCCCTCCGACAGAGCGCCGACGCCGAGACGACCCGCCAACGGGCCGAGGCGCAGGCGGCAGCCGAGACCGCCCGTGCGTCGGTGTGGGCAGAGGCAACGGCCATCCTCGACAATGTCGCCCGGGAGGTAATCGAGGTTCGGGAGCGGGGAGAAAACGAAGCCCTCGCCATCATCGCGGATGGTGAACAGCAATCGCACCGTCTGGTTAGCCAGGCCCGTCAGTCATCGGAAGAGCAACGCCGCTCGGCCCGCATCGAGGCGGATCGCCTCGTCGGCGACGCTCAGTCCCAGCACGACGAGATCATCGAGACGGCCAATCGAGCCGCCGCGGCCGCTCAGGAGCGAGCCCAGGCCCTCGAACGGCGCCGTGAGGAGCTCATGGGCCAGCTCGAGAAGACCCAGCAGGCCATGCGAACTCTGGAGGAGGAGCTGGAAACCCGCCGGGAAACGATGCGGGAGCACGAGCCCCCGCTCGACTCGAGCACCGTCAAGGTCGTTCCCCGGCCCGATGCGGAAGAGCTGGCCGGAGTCAGGGTGATTCCATCTGCATCCGGGAGTGCCTCGACGGCACCGTCGGCACCGGTGACGGCGGAAGAGATCATGGATGAGGTGCGAAGCCTGCGTGAGCAGCGCGAGGCGGCCGCCCTACCGGAGAAGCCGGAGTCCGAGGCTATCCCGGCCGACGGAGGCGAGGTCGAGGCCGGGGATGAGGACGATGCCGAGGTGGCCCCCGTCAGTGACATCGATGCCCTCTTCGCCAACCTTCGGGAAACCGGGCCGGAGCCGACCGAGGCGGCCAAGCCCCGAACCCGTCCAACCCCCGATGTTGATCCCGACGACCTGCGCGAGCGGCTGCTGCTTCCCCTGCAGAATCGGGCCCACAAGGAGGTCAAGCGCCAACTCACCGAGCAGCAGAACCTGGCACTCGAACAGATCAGGCTGGCCGGAGTCGATTGGGACCCGGACCCGGCCGCCCACGAGGCCGCGTTCAGCCCGGCGCTCGCCGAGCTCGTTGTCGAGAGCGCCACCGCGGGGTATGTGGCAGCGCGTGAGCTGGGAATCCGTTCGGAAGACCCGCCGGCCGTGTCGCCGGATGATGTTGATATCCCGACCGCAGTCTTTGCGGCCGACCTGGCCGCCGCTGTGGCCGCCGCGCTCGAGCGAAGCCGGTCGGCAGGCGAGACGAGTCGGAAAGTATCGGCGGCCGCGTCGAAGGTGTACCGGTCGTGGCGTACCGACAGCGCCGAGCACCGGTTGCGCGAGATGTCGGATGTGGCGTATGCCGATGCCCTCCGGTTGGCCCTCCGGGCCGAGGGCTACGAGGACACCGAGTGGGCGCTCGGTGAATGGGCCGCCGCTCGCCACGCGTCGTAGGGCCGCCGTCGGCGACCCTGTCAACGGTCACCTGTCAACGGTCAACTGCCACACTTCGGGTTGCTTGGCCGTTATTGGAACGAAGCACCTTCTTGCTTGCTCTTCTGCCGCGTCATCGCCGCGCTGTCACTCTGACCTCGAGTGCGTCAGGGTTGCGGCACCTTGTAGTGGGCGTGGGTGCCCTTCCTCGAATCGGCGGACGGCGTTGCATCACCGCCGCTTGCCTCGTTGCACGGCCACCGCTTGGAGTTTCCGTCGCCGCGCAGTTGGTGTGAACCACCCTCCCCGTACCCCTCCCGCTCCGCTTCGCTTCACGGGAGGGGATGTCACAGGCCCTGCCGGTGACTGGTGACCGGCGACCGTTGACGGCTTTGGTAGCCCTAA
>SHLN01000219.1 GCA_004283105.1 Acidimicrobiia bacterium | reverse complement strand
CTTCTGACATCCCCTCCCGCTCCGCTTCGCTTCACGGGAGGGGATGTCAGAAGTGGGCTCTCGGCGGTCGGCGGTCGGCGGTCGACGGTCGGCAGCCAGTAGCGAGTGGCGAGCAGCGAGCAGCGAGGCGGCGTCGCTTGCCAGAATGGGGGCCATGGACGTCATCGGCTGGCTCATGGAGGGTGATCCTTCGATCCGGTGGCAGGTGCAGCGGGATTTGCTCGATCGAGCCGAGAGCACCTGGAAGCGGGAACGGGCCCAGCTTGCCAGGCGGGGATGGGGCGCCGATCTCCTTGCCCGCCAGGATGTCGACGGCGGGTGGAGCGGCGCCGTATACAGCCCGAAATGGACATCGACCCACTACACCCTGTTGCAGCTCGTTCGCCTCGGTCTCGCACCGTCTCATCCGGCCGGAAGACCGGCCGTCGACAAGCTGCTCACAGCAGGGCGGTACGAGAACGGGAGCCTCAATCTGGCCAAGACCGTGCCCGTCGCCGATGGCTGCGTCAACGGCATGGTGCTGTTGATGGCGAGCTACTTCGGAACACCCGGCCCCATCCCCGACGGCATTGCCTCCTGGCTGCTCACCCGCCAGATGGCGGACGGGGGCTGGAACTGCGAGGACTGGCGGGGCGCCACTCATGGTTCGTTCCATACGACGATCTCCGTGCTCGAGGGTCTCGAGGCGTACCGGCTCGCCCGCCCGGCCGAGGCAGAGAAGGCCGCCGACGCCGTCGCGGCAGGGCGTGAGTTTCTCCTCGTTCATCGTCTCTACAAGTCGCATCGCACGGGCGAAGTCGCCGACCCGGTGTTCACGAGGTTCTCGTTTCCTCCCCGATGGCACTACGACGTATTGCGGGGGCTCGACTACCTGGCAGCGGTAGACGCCGGCCAGGATCCCCGCATCGAGGACGCCATCGACCTGGTGAACAGCAAACGTCGGGACGACGGCACCTGGGTCCTCCAGCACCCCCACACCGGCCGCCTCCACTTCCGCATGGAGCAGGGAGGAAAGCCGAGCCGGTGGAATACGCTCAGAGCGTTGCGGGTGTTGAAATGGTGGAGCCAGGCGGGGTAGCCGCCTGGTCGCTGCTAGCTACTCGCTACTCGCTGCTCGCTCAGAGCGCATCGAGGCCAGAAGCCCGGTGACCGCGACGGGATGTGGTTTCTCTGGAACTGGCGCCGGCGGCGCCGTTCGTCGATGAGGTCAGGTTCGGCGGCAGCAGTCGACTTCTCGGCCATTGTCACGCGATATCCATGACGCGGCCGAGAAGTGACAGAAGGCTTGGCGCGGCCGAGAAGTGACAGAAGGCGCTGCTCAGGTAGCCAACGTGAGATCGAAGGCGTCGGGGTCCTCATCCTCCCAGGCGTCGCCGGCGAGAAAGACGACTTCGCAGGCGGCGCAGAGATCGTCTCGTGTCTCGTCCCGGTTGAGCCGGACATCGAGCACCGGCCAGATGTCATAGGGACTGGTTGCGACGGTGAGCAATGTGTCCGGCGGAAGGTCTTCCAGAAGGGTGCGAAGTTCGTCGATCTTCATGCGCGCGCTCCTTCGACCCCCTCAATCTGAGCCGAGAGGGTCCCTATCGCAAGGGCCGGATAGCCCTAATTGAGCTATGAGCCGTGAGCCATGAGCTATGAGCCAATCAAAACGAAGGCAACCAGCAACCAGCAACCAGCAACCAGCAACCAGCTACTTCGCTGCTCCGACCGCCTCGCGGGCGTGGTAGCTGGAGCGCACCAGCGGGCCAGACTCGACGTGGGCCAGACCGAGCCGCTCGCCTTCTTTGGCGTAACGGTCGAACTCGTCGGGGTGCACATAGCGGTCGATGGGACGGTGCCGGGGTGAGGGCCGCAGGTATTGACCGATGGTGATGATGTCTACCCCCACGGCGCGCAGGTCGGCCAGGGTGCTCACGACCTCTTCCTCGGTCTCCCCCATCCCAACGATGAGGCCCGACTTCACATAGCCATCCGGATTGATCCACTTCGCCCTCGCCAGCAGCGCCAGCGAGCGCCCGTAATTGGCGGCCGTGCGAATATCGCGCTGCAGCCGGAGGACCGTCTCGGTGTTGTGGTTGAGCACCGCCGGCTGTGCCTTCATCACCGTTTCGAGGGCATCGCGGTCACCCTTGAAGTCGGGAATGAGCACCTCGACATCGCAGGCGGGCAGACGGGATCGGATCTCCTCGACGGTCTGGGCAAAGATGCCGGAGCCACCGTCTGGCAGGTCGTCACGGTTCACCGACGTGAGAACGGCGTGCTTGAGGTTCATCGACGCCACGGCGTCGGCGGCCCGGAGCGGTTCGAAGATGTCGACCTCGCCCGGTTTGCCGGTCTTGACGTCGCAGAAGGAACACGCCCGGGTACAGGTATCGCCCAGCAGCATGAGGGTGGCCGTTCCCGACTCCCAGCACTCGAAGATGTTCGGGCACCCGGCCTCTTCGCACACGGTGTTGAGGCCCTGGTCGCGCATGAGGTTCTTCACGTCCCGGTAGCCCTCATTCATGACGGCCTTCACCCGCATCCAGTCGGGCCGCTCGGGCTCACCGGGCAGCCGTCCCCGCACGAGGATGGGATCCGGGCCCTGCTCTCCCGAAAAGGTTCCCGCCTCCACCCGGCGATCCACATCGAATTCCCGCCCGGTTCCCCGCACGAACGCGGCCCGCTGCTCCTCGACGAATGGGGTAGCGAACGCTTCGGCGAAGCGAGGGACGAGCACATCGATGAATTCTTCGTGGCTCACCTTGCGACCGAGGAGCGCACTCACCGAGGTGACCGGTCGGAGCAACCCGCACGGGTTGATGTGATCGAAGAAACCGAGATCCGGATCGAGGTTGATCGCGAACCCGTGCATGCTGACCCCGCGAGATACCCGCACCCCGATGGCGGCAACTTTGCCGTGTTCGGTCCAGACTCCGGTCAGGCCCTCCTCCGGCCACGCCTCAATCCCGAGATCCCGCAGGGCGCCAATGATCGCTTGCTCGATCGTACGCACATACGGGACGATCTGGCGAGAGTCGGGCAGCGCCATGATCGGGTAGCCGACCAGTTGGCCGGGCCCGTGGAACGTGATGTCGCCCCCACGGTCTACGTGGAAGAGCTCGGCACCGATCTCGTTGAGCGTGCCCTGGTCGATGAGCAGGTGGGTGCCGTCGCCGTTGCGACCGATCGTGTAGGTGGGAGGGTGCTCGAGCAGGAGAAGGTAATCGTCGTCGCTTCGTCCCTCGACGCGGCCTTCGTGGAAGGCTCGCTGCAGGTCCCACGCCTCCCCGTAGGGGAGCCGACCGAGCCAGCGGACCCTCACGCCAGTTCCTGTTCCCAGTCCCAGGTCTCGATGTTGTGCTTGATGCGCTGCAGGAACAAGACGGCGGCCGATCCGTCGAACGCCTGATGGTTCCAGGTGAGACCGAGATACCCGATATGGCGAATCGAGATCGAGTCGTTCCCATGCTCGTCGGTCACTACGACCGGTCGCTTCGTCACGGTGTCGGTCGAGAGAATCCCGGTGTTCGGCACGTTGATGATCGGGGCGGTCATGAACGAGCCGAACGGTCCCGGATTGGTGATCGAAAACGTGCTGCCAGACACATCGTCGGGCATCAGCTGATCGGAGCGAGCCTTGTCGGCTACCGCTCGAATGGCCCGGGCCAGACCGGCGACTCGCAGCCCATCGGCCCCGCGCACCGTCCCGACCACCAGGCCCTCCTGATTGAGGTCGATGGCAATACCGAGGTTGATGGCCGAGTGGAAGACGGCTTTGCCGTCACCGGGGTAGATCGAGCTGTTCACCACCGGGAAGGCCGCCAGCGCATCTGAGACGGCGCGGGCGATGAACGGCAGGTACGTAAGGGAGTAGCCCTCCGACGCCTTCCATTGCTCCTTGTGGCGGCGTCGCACCCGCTCGAGATTCTCGTAGTCGACCTCCACCGACGCCCACACATGGGCAGCCGATTGCTTGGCCTTGATCATGTTGTCGGCAATCCGCTGGCGCAGCCTCGACAGCTCCACCACCCGGTCTCCGGCCATGAGCGCTAGCCCCTCGGGGGGCGCCACTCCTTCTCCGGCCGGGGCCTGCAATCCGGCCGCCTGGGACTGTGACGGGGCAGACGGAGGCGCACTCGCGGCCGGAGCAATCGGTGTCTCGGCAGCAGCCGGGGCAGCCGGTGCCGCGGGCGCTTCCGCTGCGGCGGGGATCCCGGCGGCGACGGGTGCCGACGGTGCCGTCACTTCACCCGGCGGGGCGGTCGGAGCAGAAGCAGGTGCCGGCACCCCTGCGGCGATGTAGGCCTCCACGTCGCTGCGAGTGATCCGTCCGCCCTGACCGGTACCGGGAACGAGAGCCAGGTCAACCCCCGAGGCCGACGCCAGCTTGCGAACGACCGGCGAGAGTACCTGCCGCTTGCCGGGCCCCGGGCCGGAGTGCGAACCGAGTTCGGCGGCGGGCAGCGCAGGAGCGGGTTCCGGGGCGGGGGCCTCGGCAACACCTGCTGGAGCAGACTCGACGGGAGCTTCCGGAGCCATCGAAATC
>SHLN01000029.1 GCA_004283105.1 Acidimicrobiia bacterium | reverse complement strand
GCTCTCACATGGGCGGTGGTGAGGTCCCCGTCGGAGAACGCCCGCTGGGTGAGCGGCATCTTGCGAAGGGCCCGGGCCAGGCGGGCTCGATCGGCCGCCGCTGCCCCGGTCATACGGCAGCGTGCCCGCAGCTAGGCCGACAGCGATAGTGAGCCATCTGCCGCCCACCCCTGCCGGGCATCGAAGGCGTTCAGGCGTCTGATCCACTCTGCTTCCAGCGCCTCGGCTGTTTCCCGAAGCTCGACGAGGTCCTCGGACAGCTGCTCGGCCGGTGTGTCCATGAGGTCGTCGCCGCGCAGTTCGTCGAGCGCCGATCGCAGTGAGCTCATTCCCGTTTCCCTGTCAAACCCATACCCGCAACGTATCAGGGGGGTATGACAGTCACTCCGTCGATTTGACTACGCACCTCGCCGGCCGAGACGTCAAGGGCCCCCGGGCAGGTCGAGAACCTGTTGAGCAATCGATGCGCCGATCGCCAGTGAGGCGGTGGCTCCGGGGGAGGGGGCATTCAGCACGTGGATGGCCGTGTCGGTCGGGACGATCACGAAGTCGTCGGCCAGACTTCCGTCGGGCCGCAGGGCCTGGGCGCGCACGCCGGTGTGCCGTCCCACGAAGTCCGCTGATTTCAGCGCCGGTACGAGTCGCCGGGCATCGCGCACGAACAACGGCTTGAAGGTCGAGCGGGCCATCTCGCGCAACCCGCTCCGCCAGTACTTCCTCGCCAGGCGCCGCATGCCGACATACGAGATGGCGTCCCACAGCTCACCCGGCCGGATTGTCCAACGGCCGTACCCCTCGCGGGCGAATGCGAGCACAGCATTCGGGCCGGCTTCGACCGTTCCGTCGGGCCGGCGAGTCAGGTGCACTCCCAGGAATGGCAGATCGGGATCGGGCACCGGATAGATCGAGCTCCTCACGAGGTGGCGGGCTTCTGGTCGCACGGTGAGGTATTCGCCCCGGAATGGAACAATGCGTACCGGCGAATCGACCCCCATGAGGTCGGCAATCCGGTCCGCATACAACCCGGCACAGTTCACGACGAGCCGTCCCCGGGCCTGCCCGGAGGCATGGTCGATCGTCCAGGCCCCGCCCTTGAAGCGGGCACCCCTCACACCGGCATGTACTTCTACCCGTCCACCGTCCCGGGCAATGGTGTCGGCCAGAGCCCGTGTCACGTCACCAAAATCGACTGCCCCGGTGCTCGGAACGTGGAGGGCGTCGGTGCCGGCCGCGGCCGGCTCGATCTCGCGCAGTTCGTCGGTGCCGATTCGTCGGAGCCCCTGGAGGCCGTTGGCGCGGCCGCGTCGCTCGAGTTCGTCGAGTCGCTGGGTCTCGATGGGACTGTTGGCAATCACGACCTTGCCGTCGCGGGTGAACGGCACCCGATGCTCCTCGCAGAACTCGAACATCTCGGCGACGCCGCGCACACACAGATCGGCCTTCAGCGACCCGGGCCGGTAGTAGAGGCCCGAGTGGAGAACGCCGCTGTTGCGGCCACTCTGATGTCGTCCAACCCCGGGCTCTTTCTCCAGCACGAGGAGATCGAGGCCGGGCCGCTCGGCGAGGAGGGCGCGGCTCGTAGCCAGGCCGATGATGCCGCCCCCGATGACGATGATGTCGTGTGCCATCCCGTCAGGCTAGAACCCCGCCGGTAGAGGACCGCCAACAACCGTGCGGTTAGGAGCGTTGGTCCAATAGCATCGCCCATGCCGTCCAAGGAGCCCCCGGATGCCCGCCATTACCGTCGAAAACAATCTCGCACTTCCCAGTCTCGATCGATCGGCCCTCGAGGAGACGGCAGAACGGGTGGTCAATTCTGTCACCACCGCCCCGCGCGGGTTCGAGGGGGAGGGGTTCCCGGTGCGACGGGCCTTCCACGGCGTCGACATGGCCGATCTCGATCCGTTTATTCATCTCGATCAGATGGGCGAAGTCGAGTACGCCCCGGGCGAGCCGAAGGGCACTCCCTGGCATCCCCATCGCGGCTTCGAGACCGTGACCTACATGATCGACGGGATCATGGAGCACGAGGATTCCGAAGGCGGGGGCGGTGTCATCACCAATGGCGATACCCAGTGGATGACCGCCGGCTCGGGTCTCCTCCACAAGGAGGCGCCCCCCGAGGCTCTCGTCATGTCGGGAGGGTTGTTCCACGGCTTCCAACTCTGGGTGAACCTGCCCGCGCAGGACAAGTGGCTGCCGCCCCGCTATCAGGATCTCGGTGGAGATGAGACGACGTTGCTCACAACCCACGACGGTGGTGCCCTCATCCGCCTCATCGCCGGAAGCATCGGCGAGCACGAGGGCCCGGGTGACACCCACACGCCGATCACGATGATTCATGCCACCATTCACCCCGGTGCGCAGCTGCAACTCCCGTGGCGGGCCGACTTCAATGCCCTTGCCTATGTGCTCAACGGAGCGGGCAGCTTCGGGCTGGAACGCCGCCCGGCCGGGGGCGGACAGCTGGTGGTGTACGGCCCGGGTGACGCCATCACCATGGGCGCCGACGACGGGCAGGAGAGCCGCAGCCCGGACCTCGATGTCCTCATCCTGGGCGGACGCCCCATCCGGGAGCCGGTCGCCTGGTACGGACCGTTCGTCATGAACACCCGGGAGGAGCTGGTCGAGGCGTTTGAAGACTTTGAAGCCGGGAAACTGGGCCGCATCCCGCACGCTCCACCGAACGGGGAAACCCCGCGCTAGACCCGTGCGCGTTGAGAGCAGCGGGCGGCCGCTGCTCTCAATCAGTCGGGGTGGCTACAGATAGCCGAGCTCTGCTCCCACCGTTGCGTAGAGGCCCATGTCCTCCATGAGCAGTTCGCCGGTTTGCATGAAGGTGAATTCGAAGTCGTGCACCGCAAACGTGCACAGGTCGATGAGTCGCTTGGACTCTTCCTTCTCGAGCATGGCGAACAGCTTCTCGAGGCTCTCGGCGCGGATGATCATCATGCCGCCGCCGAATAGATGGTGGAAGGTCTCAGGCTCGGCGCACATGCCGTCGGCGGCGAACTTGCCGTACAACATCTGCGCGTCTGCGAAGGCTTCCATTGCTTTCGCTTCCCGGCCGGGCACCGGCAGCCCGTAGTGGAAGACGAGCGCGGTATTCCAAGTCATAGAAATCCCCCTTCCCTCGGAATCACGCCCCTTGTGATGTAGCGGATTGACCGGGGGCGTGCCAGAGGCGAAGGCCCCCATCACATAGTGTGAGCGGGGTCCCGGTAGACCCCGCTCGGTGTCTATACGGTGCCGACCGGGTCGGTGGATGACGCCTACGCTTCGCCTCCATGTCCCACGCCTTCCGCCCCGCCACCGCCGGTGTGCTCTTCGCCTTGACGGCGGCCGCTCTCTACGGCGTGAGCGGGGCGATTGCCGCAGACGTGTTCGACGAGGTGTCGCCGGCCCGGGTGTCACAGATCCGCGCCTTCATTGCGGCAGGCGTGCTCGTTCCCTACGCCTGGTCTCGTGGCGTCCTGAACCCCCACGGGCAGCTCCGGCTGCTGGCCCTGCTCGGCCTCAACCTGGCACTCGTCGGCCTCACGTTCTACTGGGCGCTCGATCGGCTCGGCGTCGGGCCGGGGGCAACGATGCAGTTCCTCGGGCCCTTCATGGTTCTCGCCTACATGGCGCTCGTGCAAGGCCGCCCGGTCGGTCGTTTCACCTGGGGGGCGGCTGCCCTCGCCCTCCTCGGCGTTGGTCTCATCACCGAGGCATGGGCATTCGATGACCTCGACGCGCTTGGGCTCGCATCGGGTATCACGACGGCCGCTCTCTTTGCCGGTTACTTCCTCCTCGGCGAACACCTGGGCAAGACCCTGCCGGCGCTCACGATGATCGCCTGGGGCTTCCTGTTCGCATCGGTGTTCTGGGTGATCGTGTTGCCGGTGTGGTCGTTTCCGGGTGGTCTCTCCGGAAGCGTGTGGGCCAAGCTCGTATGGGTTGGGATCGGTGGGACGGCCCTGCCATTCCTTGCCCAATTCGCTGCGCTGCGGCGGGTGGCATCGGGAATCGTCGGAGTGGTGGCAACGGCCGAACCGGTCATCGCCGCGGCGGCCGCCTGGGTGATCCTCGACCAGAGTCTGTCGGCCCTCCAGATCCTCGGCGGACTCATCGTGGTCCTTGCGGTGGCCGCCGTCCATCGATGGACCGTGGTCGATGTCGAGCAGCCGCTCGACGGAGTGTTCTAGCGGGCCGAACAGATCCTGGCGGCAGAGCCCTTACTCGCGCCCGGCTCAAACGTACACTCCCGAAGACGAACGGAAGAAGGGACCAGCCTCCATGAAGCCGCAGCCGGCACTTGCCACCACCGCGATCCATGCCGGGGAGATCCACGATCCATCGGGAGCCCATATCGCACCCATCTTCCAGACTTCCACGTTCACATTCGAAGATATGGCGGCAGTCGAGGCATGGAGTGAGGGCGAAAGCGGTGCCTACATCTACACAAGAGGCGGCAACCCGGGCCGGACCGCATTGGCCGCAAAGCTCGCCGCCCTGGAGGGTCTCGGCCTGGAGTCTGAAACCACCGCCGAGATCTTTGCATCGGGTATGGCCGCGATCACTGCCGCGCTCATGGGTATCGCCAGGACCGGTCAACATATCGTCACCCAACGGGTCTTGTACGGATCGGCCGACCACCTCATTTCGGAGGTCCTGCCTGAATTCGGAATCACCAACAGCCGGGTGGTCGCCCTCGAGCCAGCCGGACTCAACGCCGAACTCGAAGAACATCCGAACACGGCGGCCGTCTACTTGGAGACACCGGCCAACCCGACGATGACGGTGATCGATATCGCCCGCACTGCCGAGATCGCCCACGAGCACGGTGCCATGCTCGTCGTCGACAACACCTTTGCGACCCCGGTGCTGCAACGGCCCCTTCAGATGGGCGCTGATGTCGTAGTCCACAGCACCACCAAGTACATCAACGGCCATGGGACGATGATCGGTGGTGCCGTCATCAGTAGCGATCGCACGCTGATGGAAGAGCAGATTGCCACCATGATCCGCTTCACCGGCGGAGTTCCCAGCCCATTCGACTGCTGGCTGGCGAACCTCGGGTCGAAGACGCTGCCGCTGCGGATGGAACGACACAGCGCCAGCGCGATGGAGGTCGCCGGCTTTCTCGAGTCTCACCCCGGGGTTGTCACGACCCACTACCCGGGCTTGCCCAGTCATCCCCAACACGAGCTCGCGCGAGTTCAGATGAGCGGGTTTGGCGCGATGATGGCCATCGACCTCGGCAGCTACGAAGCTGCGACCAGGTTTCTCGACCGGCTCGAACTCTGCACGCTGGCGGTGAGCCTCGGCAACATCGACACCCTGGTAGAGCATCCCGCGTCGATGACCCACCGTGTTGTCTCCCCCGAGGACCGGGCGGCTTCCGGAATCACCGACGGCCTGGTCCGGCTCTCGATCGGGCTGGAGGAAGCCGGCGACATCATCGCCGATCTCGATCAGGCGCTACGAGAATTCTGAAGCCGGCGCCCGGCCCAGCAGGCTAGGTCAGGCCGGCCCGCAGCAATGCGATGTCGGCGGCCTGCTCGAGGGCCTCACCCGGCGTTTCCACCAGCACCGGGGAGCCGGCTGCCCGTACCACCTCGATGAGCAATTCGACCGGGATCTCGCCATGACCGAGGTTGGCGTGGCGGTCCCGCCGGCTGTCGAAGGGGTCGCGGGAGTCGTTGCAGTGGACGAGGTCGATCCGTCCGGTGGCGGCCATGACTCGATCCACCACCGTCTCCAGGTCCTGACCGCCCGCCCAGGCATGGCAGGTGTCGAGCACGAACCCGACCCCGGTGTCGCCGACGTGTTCCCACAACCGGGCGATCGTGTCGACCTCACGCGCCATGGCGTTGCCGCCACCGGCCGTGTTCTCGATGAGGATGGGGACGTCGGTTTCGATGGCGTCGAGGGCCTTGCGCCAGCGCGGGAAACCCTCGGCGACATCCTCCTCGTCGGTGACGTGGCCTCCATGTACGACGAGTCCGGCGGCTCCGATCTCAGCGGCCGCATCGGCCGCGGTCTGGAGGTTCTTGCGGCTCGGGATGCGGATCCGGTTGTTGGCCGACGCCACATTGATGAGGTACGGGGCGTGGATGTAGATAGGGAGGCCGGCGGCCCGGAGGTCGGCGGCGTCCTCTCGCGGCGGCGGCTTCTTCCAGCCCTGCGGGTCACCGAGGAAGAACTGGATGAGGTCGCCGTTGCGCTCGGCAGCTTCGGCGATCGGCTTCTCGCCGCCGCTGTGGGCGCCGATGAGGATGCTCACGTGGCCTCCCGGTAGGCGCGAGCTCCGGTCAGGAGCAAGACGCCGCCGGCGGCTCCGAGCGCGACTGGGAGCAGGTAGAAGGCGTTGGTGTCCGTCCCGGCGATCCAAATGAAGAGCGCCAGGATGGCGGCTGCCAGCATGAGCACGCCTCCGATGTAGGCGCGGCTGCGAGCGATGTAGGCGAGGGCCGGGTCCGACCGATCGGTCGGGTCTCCTTCCACCCGGTCGACCGTCGGTGGGCTCGTCTCGAGGTCGACCAGATATCCCCGGTCCGCATCGTCGACGTCGTCGGTCAACACCCGGGCGATCTCGTGTGGCTTCACGGTCCACCCGGCCGTGCGAATGAACAGGGTGGATCCCACCCATACGGCTCCCCACGGGACCGACGGCAAGCGGGAGGCATCTGCGAACCGCACCCCCACCCCGGGTGCCTCGTCCGTGCCTTCCGTGATCAGGGCCGGTGCCGCTTCGATGATCTCGGTATGGGGCACCACGATGCGGCCGCCGGAGGGGCCGAGCAGGCTGGTGAAGGCGACGCCGTGTTCGTCCACCCCCAGCATCTCGCGGGGGAAGAGCAGTTCCTTCAGTGCCCAGATGAGGAGCCCCCCGCCCACCAGCAGGAAGATGAGCGCCCACGGCTCCTCGGGCCCTGTCGCGGCGATCCGGTTGAGACCCATCCGGTCGGCCAGGAGATCGAGACGCCGCACGTACTGGGGGAAGAGTCGGGGAAGCAGCAGCAGATCGAGCCCGACCATGAAGAAGGGCACCGAGATGACCGCCGTCAACCAGATTCGGCCGGGTGATCGAAGGACGCTGAGTGAGTTCATGCCGAGTGGAGGAGATCTTCGGGGGTGATGAGGGCCACATAGGGGATCTCGAGTTCGGCCATCTGCTTGGCCACCGAGCCGTTGCTTCGATCGGCGACGGCGATTGCCTGCACGACCGGGTGGCCGCCGTTCTGCATCACGATGATCGACTCGATGAAGGCGGCCCCGGTAGAGGTGGTGTCCTCGAGCACCGTGACCGCCTCACCCTCCTCGAGTGGTCCGACGATGCGTCCGCCCATGCCGTGAGCCTTGGCTTCCTTGCGTACCGAGAACGCCCGCAGGGAGATGCCGGCCTCGTGGGCCACCACTGCCGTCGCGACTGCGATGGGGTCGGCCCCCATCGTCATCCCGCCGATGGCGGTCACTCCAGGATCGAGCACCCCCAACACGCACCGGGCGACGAGGGTGGCTCCGTGTCCGTCCATCGTGGTCCGGCGTCCGTCCAGATACCAGTTGGAGAGCTCTCCGGATCGGAGCGTGTATGGTCCGTCGGTCAGTAGCGATCGGTCCCGCAACAGGCCGACGAGGGCCGTTTTCGACTCCGAAATGTTTTTGTGGAAATCCCTCAAGTTCTGCACACTGCGGACGATACTAAGAGCCGAGAGGTTTCCCGCCTCCCGTGTTAGCCCGAAGAACGGCCCCCCAGGGGGCCGTTCTTCTATTTCCCTCCCAGGGGGAGGGGTCAGAGGTGGAGTTGACAGCGAGTTCCTTTGTTCCTGGCCCACAGTCAGACCCTCGCGCAGCCTTCAGAATCCTGTAGCCAATCCACCGGTCTGCCGATACAGGAGTTGGAATGAAACTAATTCACCGGATCAATCATCGACCGGTAGTGGCTGCCGTCCTCGTTGCCGGCCTACTCGCCACAATGTCGGGCGCCCTTGTGGCCAACCGTTCGGCAAGGGTCGATGCCGAGAGGTGGCTGGAGAAGCATGCCGACGTCGTGCGCGAGGGGACCCAGCAGACCGTGTCAGAGGTGATCGAGGATCTGGAGGCAGTCTCGGCCTTCCTCGAGACGGCCCGGGACGCGGGTGAGGTGGGATTCACAGAGTTCGTCAGTCGGATTGATGGCAGCGTGAGCCAGGTCGGCGTGGCCTACAGCGTTGTGGTGCCCCCCGACGAGCACGCGGGATTCCTCGAAGAGGCCAGGGAAACCGATCCTGACTATCGGATCACTACCTTCGACGAGACCGGTGAGGTGGTGCCGGTGCCACCGGATGGCGAGACCGTCGTCTACCCGATCAAATACTTTGCCGCCGGTTCGTTCCTCGAGCTGGCCTTGCAGGCGGCGAGCATTCCCGAGGCGCCGACTTTGCTGGCTACCGGAATCGACGCCGGTTCCACCTCCGATTGGCTGCCGAGCTTGGAAACGTCGGTGAGCCAGGACACGGCGGTGGCGTCGGATTTCATGGACATCAGCTACTCCGGATTCAGCGTTCCGAACGTTTTCTTCGTATCCGTACCGGTGCACGATGAGGCGGGAGATGTCATCGGTGTCGTAGCGGCTCCGATGCTCGATGTGCTACTCACCCTCGCCGGATACACATCGAGCGAGGTCGAGTGGGAGCTGGCGCCGCTCGATTCAACGACCGGGTTCGAATCGGAGGAGTTGCTGTGGATGGGAACGGTTGATCTTCCGGGAGTCACCTGGCAGCTGGCCGTCCGGCCGTCGGCCGCCAAGGCTGCGGCCCTGCTGGCGGTGCCGACCCGGCTCATCGTGCTGACCGGGCTGGCTCTTACCGCCCTGGTAACGGGCCTGGTTCACTTGGCACTCGAGCGCCGAGCCGCCCGACGCCGGTTCGAGAGCTTGCAGAAGCTCTCCGAGGACAAGGATCGGTTCCTGGCGGCCGTATCCCACGAAATCAGGACCCCCCTCACCACCGTTCACGGCCTCACCCACGAGCTCGCCGAGCGCCCCGATGACTTCAGCGTGGAGGAAGCGGCATCTCTGCTCGAGCTGGTGGTGGAGCAAGCTGATGAAGTGGCCGCCATCGTCGAGGACCTGCTGGTAGCGGCCCGGACCGACATCGGACGGGTCTCGATCTACCCGGCCGACATCAACCTGGGCACCGAGGTGGACGAGGTGTTGGCCGGGACGGCGACCGAGGCTGCCATCATGGGAAATCCGGGCCCGGCATGGGCCGACGGCCGTCGCGTTCGTCAGATCCTCCGCAACCTGCTGACCAACGCCGGCCGATACGGCGGGTCCCGGCTCGAGGTCAGGTTTGCCGGCGATGCCGCGTGGTCGACGGTCACGGTGGCCGACGATGGTCCGGCTATCTCCGTGTCCCATCAGGAGAGGATCTTCGATCCCTACACATCAGCGCACGAGAACAACAAGCAGGTGGGCTCGGTCGGGCTCGGTCTCTTCATTTCGCGCAAGCTCGCTCGAGTCATGGGTGGCGAGCTGGAGTATCGCCATGACGGCGAGTTCAGCTGCTTCACCCTCCGGTTGCCCCGGGTCGAAGCAGCCGAGCTCCGGGCGGTCGGCTAGTAGGAGAACCTCCTACGGTGCAGTCAGCTCCGCGGCCAGGGGTGCAACGTACTGAGACAGGAAGGCGCCGCAGGCCTGGTTGTAGACCACACCGTTCTCCTCCCAGGCCCGTCCATTGGAGCCGACACACACCGCTTCGTACCCGGCGGGATCCTGTTCCTGGGCGTAGGTCGCCAGCCGGCGATCGACCAGTCCTGCCACCCCGACCGATGCCGGGACCTGTGTCAGTTTGCCTTCCTCGACCTTGAACTGAGTTTGCCGGGCAGCAACTCCCATAGCGTCCAGGAGCGGATCGCCGATGAGCTCCACTAGGCAGCTGTAGGTACCTGGCACTTGCTCGGTGCAGTCGGTCACAGACCAGAACCAACCTTCTGGCTCAACTGCCGCGACGTAGCCCATCGTGGGCTCCAAGAACAAATTGCCTTCGATGAAGTCCTGGTCGCCGACCAACCTCATGGCTCCGTTGATGTCGCCCTCGTTCCATTTCTGAAAGAACGTTTCGATGATGGTGACGGCCTCACCGCCGGTCGCCTCGGTTGTCTTCTCGCTGGACCCGTTCAGACCGATCCAGGCGGCGGTACCCAGCACGAGGGCGGCCACCGCAGCCGCTAGGCCGAAGAGCCTCCCTCGATTGCCTTCCTGCCTCACAATCGGCCGGTCGATCTCGATGGGCTGTTGTTTGGTGTCCGACATTGGGTCTTCCCCTTGCTCGATGAGTGACAGGGTGGGTCGCATGAGGTCGTCGAGAGCTGCGTGATCCAAGACCGGGTTCGCCTCGGCGAACAGGGCAAGGACGCGATCGTCGTAACTCATGACCCACCTTCTTCCCGAGCAATGGGGTTGGCGGTGCCGCCGAGTCTCTTGAACTCCCGTGCCAGGCGGCGTTTGGCACGGTGAAATCGTTGCTTGGCAGCCGGAATAGTCGAACCGATCATGTCTGCAACCTGTTCATGGCTGAGCTCCTCCCACATGACGAGGCGTAGGACCTCCTGGTCGAGAGGATCGAGGCGGGCGGCGGCGGAGCGCACCAACTCGTAGTCCCGGTGCTGGACAACCTGGGTGTCTGGACCTTCCTGAGGGAGCGGGCGAAAGGACGAGAGGCGCCTGGTCAAACGGCCCCTCCGGTTGGAGCTACGCCACTGATGAGAGAGAACCCGATAGGCAACGCCAAACAGCCACGGGCGGGCCTGGTCTCCCGCCGGCATTTCGGCCCTACGGCGCCATGCAATGGCGAACACCTCGGCGGCAGCGTCCTGGGCGTCGGCGGGATTGGCGCGGCGCCGGCAGTAGGCCAGCACGTCCCGGTAGTGGGCGTCGTAGAGGGTGCGATAGGCGGTCTCGTCGGTGGTCGACTTTCCACTGCCGGTGGTCATGGCTCTCCCCATACTTGATACATGCCCGGCGCGCCCGTTCGCGTAACAAACAGATTCAACTCGTTACATAGGTCGTGGTGCCGGGCATGTGAGAGGTGAGCAATGGGAAGAGGGCGCCCGCCGGGCGCCCTCTTGCCTGGTGGGAGGCTCTGGCTACTCCTCGGAGGCCTCCGCAGGGGCCGCAGCCACCGCCACGGGCTCGTCTCTCCGCAACGCCTCGAGGATGTTGATCCCGGTGGCGTTCTCGATTTGTTCGGTGATGGTGATCACCGCTGCGGGCAGCTGGCCGACCACGTTCGATACGCCCTGCGATCCACTGCCGGCGCTGTCGATGACCGATACCTTGTCGATGCTCACACCCTTGACCGTGGACACGATCTCGCTCACCAGCTGCGGGAGCATGTTGAGCACGAAGATGTCCTGGGCACTCGTCCCGGCTGCCTGGTACTGGTCGGTGAGCCGTTGGAGCACGTGGACCTGGGCGTTTCCATCCTCGATGATCTGAGCGGCCGCACCCTTTGCTTCCAGCTCCATCGCCTCTTTCTTGGCGCGGGCCGGGGTGATGACGTCGGCTTCTAGCCGGCGCTCTTGCAGTTTGATCCGCTCGTCTTCCAACGACTGCTCGGCGATCGCCTGGGCACGGTCACCGGCCACGGCCGCCTCGCGCTCCTTCTCTATCGCGACCTTCTCCAGTTCGGCCTGAAGCACGCGCAGGGAGTTGTCCTTCTCGGCGATGACGAGATCGGCTTCTACCCGGGCGGTCTCCGCCCGCCGGCGAGCGTCGGCTTCCTCTTCTTCAGCCTCGGTCTCCCGGAGTGCCTCGGCCACCCTGGCCTCTTTGAGCACCTGGGCGGTCTTGCGACGACCGACGGCATCCAGATACCCCACCTGATCGGTGACGTTCTGAATCTTGAGCACGTCGAGGGCCAGCCCGAGTGTCTTCATGTCGTCGTCGGCTTCGTCGATGAGTACCTGGGCGAACTTGAGCCGATCCTCGTTCACCTCTTCCGGGGTGAGCGTGGCGAGCACACCACGGAGGTTGGCCTCGAGCGTCTCCTTGGCGATGTCGTGGATGACCTCGATCCCGCCACCGAGGAAACGCTCAACCGAGTTCTCCAGCAGTCCCGGCTGGCTCGACACCTTGACGTTGGCGACGCCTTCCACATCGAGGGGAATTGCCCCCTTCGAGTAGGCCTGGCCGACCCCGACGTCGATGGTGATGGTGTTGAGCTCCATCCAGTCCACCTTCTCGATGAGTGGGATGCGCAGCGTTCGTCCGCCGCGCAACACCCGATAACCGACGGCACCTCCCCCCGCTACTTGCCGCTGTCGACCCGAGATAACGGCCACCCGGTTGGGCGGGCAAATCACAATCAGGCTCTTGACCGCCACGAGCACGGTGCCAATGACCGCCACGATGAGCAGGGCAACAACTATCAATACATCCATTTCCGTCTCCTTCTTCCTGTCTCTAGCTCTCTAAAATGTCAAGGCCCGATACCAGGGCCGCGCCCTTTTCCAGGCCTACCACCACGATGGGATCCCCGACCGCAAACGAGCTCTGCTTCGTAGCGTCGTGCGGTTGGGCAGTGAGGTAACGGCGCTGATCCCCGACTTCGATGGCGATGCGGCCACGATGGCCCGGGCTGATGGGCAGAACAACTTCGCCCATGGCTCCCTGGAGGTCTGCTTTCTTCAGGCTGCTGGATACGTCGGCCACCTTGAGGGCCCGGAACACGAATGAGTTGAACACCCAGGCGAACGCCCCCACGCCGATGGCGGCCAGCAGGGTTGCCAATCCACTCGCATCGATGACATCGAGCACGATTCCCGTCAACCCGAAGAATGCCAGGAAGAACATGATCGAGCGGAAGGACAGCAGGCTGAGCCCGGCCGAGGCGATGCTGGAAGCGATACCGGCTCCGGCTCCGATGTCAGAGTCCAGGTCGGCGTCGACATCGGCGTCGAGATCGGCGTCGAAGTCCGCGTCCAGGTCTGCATCGAAGTCTGCGTCGACGTCGGTGTCGATGCCTCCGAAGAGGAACAGGCCGACGAATGCCCAGCCGATGATTGCGCTGGCTAGATAGAAGCCGAACATGGGTTGCCCCTTTCGATACCGGAGCCCCATGTCCGGATTGGAACTAATGATACCGGGATCGGTCGGCCCGTGCATCCATGTATTTCCAGGCTATGGGAGGCTCCCGGGGGTCGAGGTGGGGGCGAACCGGCGCACGCAAACGGTCAGAACGGCAATGGATTTGCTGGGTTCCGCCCTGCTGCCCCGGCTGGGGGCCCGGAAACTCCTCATCGGGGTGGATGGTACGGTGCGCAAAAACGCTCCCAGAAATTAGGGATCTCAAAATGGGAATAACTAGGTGGTAGTTCGGCCGACCGGTCCGGCCTAGTGGCGAGAAAACCACCGGTGGCTAGCCTTGGTAGTCGATTCACCAGAGGTGGTCCATGCGGATCGTCATAGTCGGAGCAGGGGCGGTCGGGAGCTATCTCGCCGAACGTCTCTCCATCGAAGGCCAGGATGTTGTCGTCATCGACAATGATCCCGTCAAGGTCGATTTACTCCAGTCCTCGCTCGACATTCTCGCCATCCAGGGGAACGGGGCGTCGCCCGTCATTCTTGAGGCAGCCGGCATCGACAAGGCGGAACTTCTCATCGCCGTGACCAACAACGACGCGGTCAACGTGCTCGCCTGTCACGCCGCCGCTCGCCTCGGGGTCCCGCGCAAGATCGCCCGGGTCGAGGACTCCGCCTTGCGCGATGAGCTTCAGATTCTCGGCGTCGACGTCGTCATCGACCCCGAAGAGCAGCTCGCCAAGGATCTGCTCCTCCTCGTCTCAGAGGGCGGCATCAGCGAGCACGCCACATTCGGCGACGGGGCGTTGTCGCTCATCGGCGGCTTCGTGCAACCCGACGCCCCGCTCTCGAACATAACGCTCGAGGAGCTGCGAAATCAGACCACCGACTGGCAATGGCTCGTCACCGCCATCGTGCGCGGGGGAGAGCCGTTCGTGGCTCGCGGGGAGTCGATCGTGGAGCAGGGGGACCACGTTCTGATCGCCACCCCCACCGAACTCGTCGAGGACCTTGCTCCCCTGCTGGGCATCACCATCCACAAGGCAAAGAGGGTCATGATCTTCGGTGCCGGACGTCTGGCGAGGGTCACCGCCAATCTCTTGTGCGAAAACGGCATCGCCGTGACCCTCATCGACAAAGAAGAAGCGGCCACCCGCCTCGTAGCCGACGAGTGCCAGGGAGTCATCGTCGTGCACGGAGATCCGATGGATCCCGAACTCCTCCGGCAGGAAGGCATCGAGAGCGTTGACGACGTCCTGGCCCTCACCAAGTGGGATGAGGTCAACGTCGTCGCCTCGCTCGTTGCCAGGGGCCTCGGCGCTAAGAATGCCATCGCCCGCTATCACCGCCTCGACTACGTCAGCCTGCTCAACGAGACCAGGGTCGACAGCGGCGTTTCTTCCCGCTTGTCGGCCGCCAACGCCATCCTCCGGTATGTGCGGCGGGGGAGGGTGCAATCGGTTGTGACCTTCCAGGACAGCAATCTGGAGGCGATCGAGTTGCAGGTTGATCCGAGTAGCGACTCCATCGGAAAGTCGCTCGCCGAGATCGGGTTGCCGAAGACGGCGATTGTCGCCGGCATCATCCGGAACAGCCAGGCCATCGTTCCCCGGGGCGATTCGATCATTCATCCTGGAGACCATGTCGTGGCGATTGCCCTCCCCGACGCCGTCTCGACCGTAGAGAAGACGTTTTCTTGACCCCCCACTAGCCGCATGTCGTATCGGACCCTTCAATACATCCTCGGTGCGGTGGTCGCTGCCATAGGAGTGGCGATGATTCCGGCCGCCATCGTGGCCGGCATCTACCAGGAGTGGGCCGACATGGTCGAGATTCTCGTGGCGGCACTCGTCACCATCCTCATCGGAGGGGTCGCCTGGAAGTACGGCAGACAAGCCCAGCTCACCACCCGGGAGGGCTTCGCCATCGTCGGCCTCGCCTGGATCGCGGTTGTGTTGTTCGGCACGTTGCCGTACATCGCGACCTCCACCCTCGACGGGATCACGAACGCCATCTTCGAGTCGGCGGCCGGGTTCACCACTACCGGCGCTTCGGTCATCGCCGAGCCCGAGAGCATCGGCCACGGCGTGGTGTTCTGGCGGGCAACCAGCCAGTGGCTGGGTGGAATGGGAATCATCGTGTTGTCGATTGCGATCCTGCCGCTGCTGGGAGTGGGAGGCGTCGAGCTGGCCCGGGCCGAGTCCCCCGGGCCGCGTCCCGACCGCCTGACGCCGCGCTTCAAGGAGACGGCCAAGCGACTGTGGTTCATCTACGTAGCCTTCACCGCCGTTGAGGCCCTGCTGTTGTGGGTCGGCGACATGTCGCTCTTCGAAGCGATTGCTCACTCATTCACGACGCTTTCGACCGGAGGGTTCAGCACAACGTCGGAGTCACTCGGAGGCTTCTCGGCCTACGCCCAGTGGGTGGTGATCGTGTTCATGTTGCTGGCCGGGATGTCGTTCGCCCTGCACTACCGGGGGTTGCGCAACCCGGTGGAGTACACCCGTGACTCTGAGCTCAAGATCTACGCGGCCGTCATCGGCGCCGCCTCTGTCATCACCGCCATCGGCATATGGGGAGGCGGGATCGGCCGTACGGTGCGGGATGCGGTGTTCACCGTGGTGTCGCTTGTCACCACGACCGGATATGCGACCGCCGACTTCAACCAGTGGCCGGGGGCGCTCGCCATCATGGTGGTTGGGCTCATGTTCGTTGGGGGCATGGCCGGCTCTACGGCCGGATCGGTCAAGACGTACCGGATCGGGGTGCTGACGAGAGCATCACTGGCCGACATTCGTAAGGTCATCCACCCGCGGGGGGTCTTTCCGGTCCGGCTTGGCGGCCAGAAGGTGCCCGATTCGATCGTCCAATCGGTCCAGGCCTTCTTCCTGTTTTACATGTTCATCTTCATGACCGGCACGTTCGTGTTCGGCGTGTTCAGCTCGGCCATCGGTCCCGATCTCGACTTCGTGAGCGCCGCCTCGGCGGTCGCGTCGGCGCTCGGCAACGTCGGTCCGGGCCTCGGCGCCCTCGGGCCTACGGAGACGTACCTCGAAGTAACCGCCCTCGGCAAGTGGCTGCTCGCCGGGCTCATGATTGCCGGTCGTCTCGAAATCTTCCCCATCGTGCTGCTCTTCACGCGGGAGCTCTGGCGGCGGTAGGCAACGGCTTCGGCGTTCGCTCGGCTGGTCGGGTAACCCCGCTGCCCCGCCCGGAATCACAAGAACCTAAGCAGGGATCGCCCGGATCAACGGACGCTATCC
>SHLN01000028.1 GCA_004283105.1 Acidimicrobiia bacterium | reverse complement strand
GGTGCCGGTGCCGCCTCGGGTGCCGGTGCCGCCTCGGGTGCCGGTGCCGCCTCGGGTGCCGGTGCCGCCTCGGCTACGGCCGCAGAGTCATCGCCTTCGGCGGTCGCTTGCGCCTTGCTCTCGAATCGGGCCCGACCGGCAATGCAGGCCGCAGAAAGACTGTCGGCAAACAGTTGTGCCGATCGGATGGCATCGTCGTTGCCGGGAATCACGATGTCGATCGGATCGGGATCGCAGTTGGTGTCAACGAGGGCGATGATCGGGATGCCGAGCCGGGTGGCTTCCTTCACCGCTATGTGCTCGGTGAGGATGTCGACGATGAAGAGGGCATCTGGCGGACGGGTCAGATCGCGCACCCCGCCGAGGTTGTTGACGAGCTTGGCCTTCTCGCGCCGCAGTCGGATGCGCTCCTTCTTCGGAAGGGCCTCCATCTCGCCCGAGTCGTCCATCCGCTCGAGCTCCTTCATGTACAGGATTCGTTTGTGGCTGGTCTTGAAGTTCGTGAGCATGCCACCCAGCCACCGGTTGGTGATGTATGGCATGCCGGCCGCATCGGCGGCGTCTTCCATGATGTGCTGCGCCTGCTTCTTGGTGCCGACGAACAGGACGGTGCCACCACGGGCTGTCAGTTCCTCGACGACACGGTATGCCTCCTGCAGCTGCGAAAGGGTTTGGCGAAGGTCGACGATATGGATGCCGTTGCGTTCGCCGAACAGCCACGGGCTCATCTTGGGATTCCAGCGCCGAGTCTGGTGCCCAAAGTGGACGCCGGCCTCGAGCAGCTGCTTCATGGTCACTGTGGACACAGCAGATTCTCCTTGATTTGGTTATTTCCTCCGCCCGCCCAACGCCGGCCCCGGAGCAAGCTCCGACCACGGGCCGGTGGCGGCAAGGCGTGTGTGATGAGCGGGAGCATAGCTGTCGGATTCACCTGATCGAATCGAACGAAGGTCAACGGTCAACGGTCAACGGTCAACGGCCGCCCCTCAGAAGTCAGAATGCGCTCTGCTGGGCAATGGCACGAAGGACGAAGGACGAGCGAGCAGCGAGCAGCGAGTAGGAGCAGCTCGTCTCCTAGCCGCCTTTGAAAATCGGCTCCATCATGCGGTTGCGGAGGCTCATGACCGATTTGGTGTGGATCTGGCACACGCGCGATTCGGTCACTCCGAGCACGTCACCGATTTCCGCCAGGGTGAGTCCCTCGTAGTAGTAGAGGGTCACCACCAATCGATCGCGCTCATTGAGCCGGTTGATGGCATCGGCGAGGGCCCGTCTTGTTTCGTCTGTTTCGAACTCGGCCACAGGGTCGGCGGCCCGGGGATCGGGTAGCAAGTCGCCGACGGAGGCCGAGTCCCGTTCGGACGTGTTCAGCAACTCATCGAGCGCCACCAGTCCAAGTGTTGATATCTCGGCCAGCTGGTCCTGGAGCGTGTCGACCGGCAGGTTCATGTGAACCGCCAGTTCCTCGTCGCTCACCGTCCGCTTCAAACTGTGCTCCATCTCGGCCAGGGACCGCTGGATCTCCCGGGCCCTCGCCCGCACCGAGCGCGGAACCCAGTCGAGGGCGCGCAACTCGTCGAGGATGGCGCCTTTGATGCGGTTGACGGCATACGTCTCGAACTTGAAGCCGCGTTCGAGATCGAACTTGTCGATGGCGTCGATGAGGCCGAAGATCCCGTACGAAACGAGATCGGCCTGCTCGACGTTGCGCGGCAGCCCGACGCCCATCCGGCCGGCTACGAACTTGACGAGCGGGGAGTAATGAAGAATGAGGCCCTCACGGGCCTTGGCGTCGCCGGTCTCTTTGAACTGCGACCACAGGGCGTGGACGGCGTTTTCCTGGTCAGGCTCGCGGATGGCTTCGCTCATAAGTGGCCTTGAGATGGTCCTTCGTTACTGCAGTGTATATCTGGGTAGTGGCAAGCTCATTGTGGCCCAGGAGCTCCTGGACAGCGCGCAAATCGGCTCCCCCCTCGAGCAGATGTGTGGCAAACGAATGCCGCAGCGCGTGAGGGAATGTACCAAGCCTGGCGGCAACAACGCGTCTTATCCCGCGCGAACCGAGGGCGGCGCCGCGCACTCCCACCCACAATGCATCACCCGCGGCCGGTCCGGCCAGCTGGTCGCGGCCGTTTGCGAGGTAGCGATCGAGGGCCCGTCGGGCCGGCTCTCCCACGGGAACATCCCGCTGCTTGCCGCCTTTGCCGTCGATTCGAAGAAAGGAAACGCCGGCCACCGCTCCACGGGTGAGTTTCGACAACTCGGCGACCCGCAATCCACATCCGTAGAGCAGTTCGAGGATGGCCCGATCACGAAGCGTGACAGGATCGTTGCCATCGAGCTGGTCGAGAGCGGCGCTGAGCACTGAGGCCGGGATCACGCGAGGAAGGGACTGCGGGATGCGCGGGACCGTGATTCCGTCGGCCGGGTTGGCCTCCATGAGGGAGCGGCCCACGGCATCGGAGTAGAAGGCACGGACCGCCGACGCCTTGCGGGCGATCGATCGGCTTGCCAGTCCCTGTCCGGAGAGGTCGGCCACAAAGCGGCGGATGAGGCGCCGGTCGACCGCGATGAGGTCACTCGCCCCGAATGCGTCCGCGAACGAGAAGAACGACTCGAGGTCCCGACGGTAGGAGGAGACCGTATTGGGAGAGAGTCGTCGTTCGAGTGCGAGTCGATCGAGATACTCCTCGACGTGGGCACGCGCCCAGGCCGGGATGGTTTGAGGCATCGAGTCATCCTATGTCAGTAATCAGACAATTCCTGCCCAATGTGACTAGTCACCGGGGCCCTGGATCTTCCAGCCAGGCGACGATCTGATCCGCAACCTCGGGGTCGGACAGGAGACTGAAGTGCCGCTTCCCACCGAGAACCCGTACGTTGCTGGGGCCGAGCATCCGCCCGGCCGCGCTGGCAACGCGGACGATGAGATCGCCGGCCACCACCCCGACCGGATGGCGCTCCTCGGCAGTCACCACCGCGGCCATGAAGTGTTGCCGGATGCCGGCCGTGCCCTCAGGATCGGCAACGCCGTCCTCGAGGTCCTTGATGCCGGCGCTCGCCGTATCGATGAAGCGGCTCAATGGCCGGGTTGTGGCGGCAATCCCGAGCGCGCGCGACCCGAGTCGGGCGGCACGGGCAATCGGCGAGCCGTGGTGGGGTGCTCCGACGGTCACGAGGTCGCGGGCATGGCTCATCCACTCGTGGCCCGCCGCACTTGCTGCCACGCAGGCGCTCCTGGCAACCAATCCGCCCATTGAGTACCCGACGAGGGAGAGGCGGGGCTCATCGACCGGCCAGTTCTCAACGAGGGCCTCGAGCAGCTCGGCGAGCTCCGCTCCCGAGCGTTCGACCGGCAGCCCGGAGTTGTATCGCACGAGGACGGGAGTGCCGACCGAGCCTGCCAATTGGTCGAGCAGGCCCGGCTCGGACGCGGTCCAGCACCGCTCTGTTTGTCCGAGTCCATGCAGCAGCACAACGATGTGATCCGAGGGCTCCCGGTAGGCATCGGCCAGCCCATCACGATCGACCGGGATCATCCGCCCACTCCTACGAATCGAGAGAGCCACCGCCAGCTCGTTGCCGCGTGCATCCAGCTCGTCACCCCACACTCCGTTGAGGGCGGCCTGAACACCGGCCCCGCGCCGCGAGCCCGAGACGGGACTGGCTTCAGGAAGCCGGCTCGCGGCGAGTGCACCCGCCGCCGCGCCAAGCAGGCCGGCCCCACCACGAATCGCCTTGTACACCCCTCCGACCATGCCGTCGTGAACGACCTGGACCGGCCGGCCCGCCGGGCCCACGTACCGGAAGGCGTTCCCCGAGATCGCCCGGTGCATTCCCTCAACCGGCCCGACGAGTCGCTCGACGACGAGCGAGGTTGCGCCACCCAGGTCGCGGAGCTCGTCGTCAATCACCATCGAGTGCCTTTGGGGAGGGTGCGGGGAGCATACCCGAGCTCCCTCCTGCTATCGCGCCGACACGACACCGCCTTCCTTCCGGACGGATCCGGCCGCTTCTAGAAGTGACACCCGGCGGATCGTTTCCGGCGCCGAGCATCCGAGGGCCACCGCCAATGCCTCGAGCGTTATCCCGCCACCCCTCAGGAGCCTGAGGATCGGGTCGTCCCCGTTGGCGGAGGGCGGTCGATTGGGAGGCAGCCCGAGCGCAAAGGTCAGACTGGTGAGAAGATCGTCGACATCGAGCACCGGATGAGCGCCGTCGCGAATCAGGAGATTGCAGCCCCGGGAGGTCTCCCGATCCACGTCGCCCGGGACGGCCAGGACATACCGACCCTGTTCGAGGGCGCGGGCAGCCGTGATGAGCGCGCCCCCCTTGACGGTCGCCTCGACAACCACGACGACCGACGCAAGCCCGCTGATGATGCGGTTGCGGGGCGGAAACCTCCACGGCTCGGGCCGTGCTCCGGGAGCGTATTCGGACACCACGCCGCCTCCGCCGTCGAGGAGTCGGGCCGCCAGGTCACGGTGCTCGCGCGGGTAGGCAACGTCGACACCACACCCGAGAACAGCCAGACCGACTCCCCCGCCGTCTAGACACCCGATATGGGCAGCACCGTCGATGCCTCGTGCCAGCCCCGAAATGACCGGCCAACCCGCCCCGGCTACCGCCCGCCCGAACGAGCGAGCGAGACGCAGCCCGTACGAGGTGGCACGTCTGCTCCCCACGATCGCCACACCGGGGCGGTCCGACAGCACGCCCCGCACGTAGAGCAGGTCCGGCGCATCGGGCAACCCGGCGAGCGCATCGGGCAAGTCCTCGCGATAAACGATGTCGGCACCCGCCCGGCGGGCGGCGTCAGCGGGATCGTGATCGAGCCGGTCACGGATCGCCTGGCTCACCTCTATCTGGCCGCGCTCGACGGCGCGCAGCACCGCCCGGGCATTCCCCCACTCGACGAGCAGCGTTCGCACCCGGTCGGGGTGAAGACCGAGGGAAGCGAGGCGGAGACGATCTGGAGCCGTCACAGCGACTTCCGATAGCCAAGCGCCTCGGCGACGGCGGACTCGTCGACCTCATCACACCCCGCCAGGTCGGACACCGTGCGCGCCACCCGCCGCACCCTGTCCCAACCCCGGGCCGTCAACTGGAACCGATCGACCGCCGAGGCAAGAAGCCGGGTCGCCCCCGCCGTGTAGGTCTGTTCATCGAGGTGGCGGCGCTGTAGCAACCGGTTGAGCGTGCCCCGTTCCTCTTGACGAGCCCGGGCCGCAAGGACCCGCCGCTTGACCTCGATCGAGGTCTCCCCGGGTGGACCCGTCATCGCCTCCAGGTCGAGACGCTCGACCCGCACTCGCATGTCGAACCGGTCGAGGAACGGGCCGGAGAAACGGCTCCGATACCGCTCTTTGGCCGTCTCGGTACAGCGGCACCCGACCAGCCGGTCGTTTTCGAAGCCGCACGGACATGGATTCGTCGCCGCCACCAGCTGGAAGGCAGAAGGAAAGCGGACGGTGTGGCCGCGCCGGGCAATCGTCACATGCCCATCCTCGATCGGCTGGCGGAGGGCGTCGAGCAGCCGTCCGGGAACCTCGCCGAGCTCGTCCAGGAACAGCACGCCCCGGTGCGCCGTGCTGACCTCTCCCGGACCTGGCATCCCGCTCCCTCCCCCGACCATGGCCGCGACGGTGGCGGTGTGATGCGGACTGCGAAACGGCGGGGTGAGTGAGCCGGCCCGGGCCAGCCCGGCGGCACCCCACACGAGCGATACCTCGAGAGCCTCCTCCTCCGTGAGGGGAGGAAGCAAGGATGGCAAGGTGGCGGCGAGCATCGTCTTGCCGGCCCCGGGCGGGCCCGACATGAGCAGGTGGTGACCGCCCGCGGCTGCCACTTCGAGTGCCCGGCGGGCCACCAGTTGGCCACGAACGTCCGCCAGGTCGGGGATCCGGTCGACCAGCGGGGCCGGTTTCGGTTCGACGGCGGTGCCAGGACTCCGCCCGAGAGCTACGCCGACTGCCTCAACGAGGTTGGCCGCGCCCCGCACGTCGCTGTCGGGCACCCGCCGGGCTTCCCCCGCCGCATCGGGGGCAAGAATGCACGGACGCGCCATCCCGCGCGCGACCAGCGCTGCTCCGAGGCCGCCCCGAACCGATCGCACGTCCCCGTTGAGGGCCAGTTCGCCGAGCGCCACCACCCGGGTGGCCTCCGGCTTCACCTGGCCGGTCGCCACCAGTGTCCCGAGCGCAATCGGGAGGTCGTAGGCCGATCCCGCTTTCGGGAGATCGGCCGGGGAGAGGTTGACGGTGATTCGACCTGCCGGGACGTGAAAGCGGGACGACGCGAGCGCCGACAGCACTCGTTCGCGGGCTTCCCTCACGGCGGTGTCTGGCAGACCTACAATTGAGAACGAGGCGCGGCGACTCTGGCCGGCGTGGACTTCGACCTGGACGGGACGGGTGTCGACCCCGACGAGAGCAGTTGAGGCAATGGATGCGAACATGCCGACACCGTATGGGACCACTGCGACGCACACCCAAAGTGCCTAACGGGATCACTCATTGTGGGTAAAATGGAGATCGTGGGCCGACCGGAAGCCATCATCTGCGCGCGCTGCAACGCATCCGTTGCTGTGAAATCGAAGGGTCCCGTGCCGTCCTACTGCGCTGATTGCCGCCGCTCGGGTAGCCGCCGCCGGCGCTCCCGGCCGGCCGTCGTGCCATGCGAGCGGTGTGGGACCGATGTGCCGGTCAAAGACCGGGGGCCGCTCCCCCGCTTCTGTCGGGACGGATGCCAGACCCCCGCTGCCGACTCTCCGGGACCAGTCCGGGAAGCGGCGGACACCCCAGGAGCCCCGAGCAAGGCCCAGCGTCCGTGGGATCGCGCGCCGAGCCGGCGGTCGAACAAGGAACGGAAACCACCCTCGCCGCGTCCCGCCGCGCAGCTGAGCGAGCGCATCTCGCCAACTGCCACCCGAATCGACACCGCCAATCCGGCAGTGGGAACGGCCGACCTCAGTCGAGCGGTGCGAGCCGTCCGGCTCCGGCACGCAGTGGCCATCATCGGTTGGATCGCACTCGTGCTGGTCATCGCCCTCGTCGTGTTTGTGGGAAGCCGGCCCGCCCCGACCGGCTTCTAACGACGGAACCGCGTCTAGATTCCGCTCCCATGCGGTTGTCGGCACGCTCTATCGGGACCCTCGCGTTCGTTCTGCTCGTATCGGCCTGTGCGAGCGACGGCTCGCCCGAGGAGTACTTTGCCGAACTGGAGATGGTGACTGCGACACTCGATGTCGAGCTCGACGAGCTCGAAGCCGGCTTCAACGCCGGCATCCTCGAGATCAACTTCGAAACCGCCGACGCCGAGGGTGCGCTCATCACGCTCTTCCAGGCATCGCTGGACGGAACGGCCGACTCGTTCGCCCGGCTCGTGGCCGGACTGGGCAACATCGACCCGCCTTCGAGCATCGCCGCCCCGCACGAAGATGCTCTCCAGGCCGGCGAACGGGTCCTGGCCGAGTACCGGGAACGGGAAGACCAGCTGGCATCACTCGACACACTCGCCGACCTCGATGCGTACGCGGCCGCCTTCTCGGCCACCGGGTCCCGCCAGCGGTTCACCGAAGCGTGCCAGGAGCTGCAGACCATCGCCAACCTCGAAGGCATCGACGCAGCCCTCGGCTGTTCCTAGCATCTGCCTATGGGCTTCAATCCGTTTCGATCACATGAGCGCGACATCACCGACATCGTGGTGGTGATAGCCGCCCTCGTTGTCACGGCCGGAGTGCTGGCATGGGCCCTCTGGGGATAGAGATCGTCACGGTCGTCCAGCCGTACGCCGCTCGCAAGCCCTACGTCTGTCCGGGTTGCTCGAGCACGATCGAAGTGGGGCTCGGGCACCTTGTCGTCATCCCCGAGGACGCTCCCGACTTGCGGCGCCACTGGCACCGGGGCTGCTGGTTCAAGGAGCTCCGAGCGCGCGCCTCGTGATCACACCCCCGGGATCCACCGGATGTCGACGCCGGCCCGACCGACGGCCACGGCGATGAGATCCACCCGGCCGGGCGACGGCGTCAACCGTCCGGCCGTCTCGTCGACCTTCCTCGCCTTCTCTGCCGTGTAGGCCTGGCGGGGATCTCCCCCGGCCCGGGTCTTGACCTCGACGGCCACGAGCGTGGAATCGAGCCGGACGAGCAAATCGATCTCGCCCCGGCCCGCCCGCACATTGCGCCCGAGAACCACGGCACCCCGTTCTTCGAGGAAGGTAGCGGCGAGCGACTCTCCCCAGCGGGCCAGCCGGCGATTGGCTAGAGCGCGGTCCCGGGCTCGAGCTCTTCGATGTTCACGTCCCGGAAGCTCATGATCCGGACGTTCTTCAGGAACCGAGCCGGTCGATACATATCCCATACCCAGGCATCCTCGAGTTGGATCTCGAAATAGATGGCATCACCGACCTTGCGGGTCTCGAGCTCGACGGTGTTGGCGAGATAGAAGCGACGCTCTGTCTCGACCACATACTTGAACAGCGGAAGGACGTCTCGGTACTCCTTGTAGATCTGGAGCTCGACCTCGGTTTCGTACCGTTCGAGATCTTCCTCGTTCACCCGCGTCTCCTGTCTCCGGTCCCGGCCACGTTAGACGCGCCCCGAGCCAAACGGTGGTTGCCACTCCCTGGTATACCGGCCGGGGGTGACACAGTGTCGGCTACAGCCCGGTCCAGGCGCCGGGCGGCCAAACGGTGACAAAGGCGCGACCCACGATGTCGTCGCGGGGAATGGCTCCGAAGAACCGGCTGTCCCGGCTTTGATTGCGGTTGTCACCCATCATGAAGACATGGTCGGCCGGGATCGTGACCTCTTCGAAGTCGCGCATCGTGACGCCTTCGGGCAGGTAGGGCTCGGCGATCGGTTCACCGTTCACATGCACCCTGCCATCGACAATCGCCACGGTATCGCCCGGCAGCCCGACGACTCGCTTGATGAGCACCGTTTCCGGCGACGTCAGACCGGTCGCTTCGCCGATGGACCGGAACACCCTGGCCGGAAACGACCTCTCAACATCGATCGCCTCGGGCGAGTCGAACACGAGGATGTCTCCCCGCTCGACGGCGCCGAACCGATACGACAGCTTGTTGACGAGCACCCGATCGTTGATCTCCAGCGTGGGAATCATCGACCCGGAGGGAATGTAGAACGCCTGGAAGAAGAACGTCTTGATGATGACGGCAACGACGAGGGCAACGAGAACGAGGATGGGCAGCTCCGCCCAGAACGACCGGTTCTTGCGACGCTGGCGCCGGTTCTCCTTTTTTGCTTCCCGCCGTGCCCGCACCGCCTCGGCTTGTTTCTGCGCTTCGAGCTCCTCGTAGGTGAGAGGCGGGCCTTCACCTTCGGACGACGTCGGCGCCACCGGCTCGAGTGGGGTGCCGGCCGCTCGCTCCTGTTGCTTGACCCGTCTGACCCGGTCCTGGAGTTCGTCGAGCGTGCTGCCATCGCGTGGACGATCGGCGCCGGCCGACGGTTGGGGCTGGTGCGGCTGAGTCTGGCTCGTGCCTAGCTCCTCTCCGAGGGTCTGCTTGAGCGCCTCGAATCGTTCGAGAATCGACGCGTCGCTTTCCGGCTCGGGTGCAGCCTCGGGCCCATCGGCCGCGATCTCTGGCTGAGAGGGCCGCGGAAGCTCCTCGTCGGAAGTGGGGTCATTGACCATGGCGAAACGCTAGTCCGGGTCGACAGATGGGCGATGAGAGTATCGGACCGGACCGGCAAGTCCTTGACCGGTCAGCGCTTCTCCTTGATGCGGGTCGCTTTCCCAACCCGGTCACGCAAGTAGTAGAGCTTGGCCCGGCGAACCGCGCCTTTCCTCGTCACTTCGATGCTCGAAACGATCGGAGCATGGACCGGGAAGATTCGCTCAACGCCAACGCCAAACGCCACCTTCCGGACGGTGAATGTCTCGCGCACACCGGCGCCACTGCGGGCGATGACGACGCCTTCGAAGACCTGGATGCGCTCGCGGCCGCCCTCGACCACGCGCACGTTCACTTTGAGGTTGTCGCCGGGGCTGAAATCGGGAATGTCATCCCGCAGATAACCGTTTTCGACGTCTTCGATAATGCCCATGGGTTCCTCGCGAAAGAACGCCCGGCCGGATGCCGGACGGCGGAACTCTACTCCGGGTCTTCGCTAATCGCTAGTTCCCTCCACAGGTCGGGCCGACGCTGCCTGGTCCGCTCCTCCCGCTGCTGACGCCGCCACTCAGCGATCCGCTCGTGATTGCCCGAGAGCAACACTTCGGGCACCTCCCATCCCTGGAATTCGGCTGGTCGGGTGTACTGGGGTTCTTCCACCAGACCCTCGCGGAAGGACTCGTTCACCACCGACTCAGGATTGCCGACCACGCCGGGGAGGAGCCGGACGACGCCCTCGATGACGGCAAGCGCCCCAACCTCCCCGCCCAGCAGGACGTAGTCGCCGAGCGATACCTCCTCATCCATGAGGTGCTCGACGGCACGCTCGTCGACACCCTCATACCGCCCGCACACGAGCGTGACGTGGTCGAGTTGGGCGAACCGGTCGAGTGTTGCCTGGGTGAGCCGGTGCCCTCCGGCCGATAGGAGCACTTTGTGGCTGTCGGCGAGCGGCTCGACGGCGGCGGCGAGCGGTTCGACCCGCATCACCAGCCCCGCCCCGCCGCCAAACGGGGCGCCGTCGAGCTTCTGATGGCGGCCCAGACCGTACGGCCGCAGCGCGATGACGTCGACGTCCACGATCCCGGCCTCCCGAGCACGCCCTACCAGGCTGACGTCGAGAGGGGATTCGAAGAACTCGGGAAACATGGTGATAACCGAGAATCTCACCCGTACAGGTTATCCTGAACGCGAACGGAGTTCACAGGGGAACCATGACACAAGAGGGCAGGGTGGAGGATTTCTGGACCACCAAGCGGCGAGATAGTCCCGACGAGGACAATGTGCGCCCGTTGCTGAAGGCGCTCGCCGCCGCCCGCCGCAGCTTGAGCGAAGAGCAGCACCCCACCGCCGCGACGGCCGAGGAGGGCATCGTCGTCGACCTTCGCCCCGGATCCGGATGGGACGAGCCCGCCGTCGAATTCATCCCGGGCGAGCCGGAGGCCGCCGGCGTCGCCAAAGCTGCCAATGCCGCCATCGCCGCCGAATCCGTCGCCGCCGCAGCTGAGGCAGCCGCGGCCGCTTCAGCGGCGGTTGCCCGTGCCATCGCCGCCGGCAGCGCCGCCCGGAGCACGTCCGCGGCCGAGAGCCGCCCGGTCGAGAATGCCACCACCCCGCCCGACTGGATCATGGTCGAACCGAAGACCCCCGAGGAGCCGAGGGTCGCTCCGCCGGCCGATCACCCGGCCCCCGAATGGGGAGACCTGTGGCGTGAGTCCGTCCAGGGCTGGGTACGGGGCGAGGACGGCACCAAGGTGTGGCGCCCGATTGTTACCACGACGACCGCCGTCCCGAATTGGGATATCGACTCCAACCTCGGGATGGTGACCGGCGAGTCGGCCTGCGCACTGGACGCCGACCGGATGGGAGTCCTCCTCGAATCGCCGGGCGGCGCCGAATCGTTGCGACGCGAACTCGCCCTTGATCGGGGAGCAGCTCAGGAAGCCATGGTGCGGGAGGCCGTCGCCCGCGGCGCCCACGCCGTCATCGGCGTCAACCTCGATTACACCCCGGTCGGCGATTGTCTCATCGTCACCGCAACGGGAACGGCCGTCACGCTTCGTACCGCCCGCTGATCAGCCGGGAGTCGGCTCGGCCCGTTCGAGGATCTCGTACACGGTGTTGCGCCGGGCAGGAATCCTTCCGGCGGCCCGGATGGTGGCCTCCAGCTCCTCGGGCGTAGCCAGCTGGCCGTGCTCGGCGCCGGCGGCCCGCGAGATGTTCTCATCCATGAGGGTCCCGCCCATATCGTTGCAGCCCGCATAGAGCAAGCGCCGGCCCCCTTCCAGTCCGAGCTTGACCCAGGACGCCTGGATATTGTCGATGAGGCCATCGAGGGCAATCCGCGCCACGGCGTGAATGAGCACGACCTCGTCCCAGGTCGGTCCCGGTCGTGCCCGGCCCCGCAGGTAGATGGGGGCTCCCATGTGCACGAACGGGAGCGGGACGAATTCGGTGATCCCGCCCGTCCGGCGCTGGATGTCCCGCAACACATCGAGATGGTTTGCCCAGGACCGTGGCCCGTCAATGTGGCCGAACATGATGGTCGAGGTCGATTTCAGCCCCAGCTCGTGAGCACTGATCATGACGTGCGCCCACTCGGCGGTGCTGATCTTGTCCGGACACAGGTGGCGACGCACCTCGTCGTCGAGGATTTCTGCGGCCGTGCCCGGCAGCGTGCCGAGCCCGGCCTCTTTCAGGCGGGCGAGGAACTCGGGCACCGTCGCTCCGGTGGTTTCGGCTCCCTGCCACACCTCGAGCGGAGTAAAGCCATGGATGTGCATGTCGGGTACCGAGGCCTTGATGAGCTCGGCAACGTGCACGTAGAAATCACCGGTGAACTCGGGATGAATCCCACCCTGCAACGTGACCTCGGTGGCCCCTCGCTCCCACGCCTCGCGGGCGCGCTCGGCCACCTCGTCGAGACTCAGGAGGTAGGGATCGCCCCGCAGGTTGAGCGACTTGGGTCCCTTCGAGAAGGCACAGAAGCCGCACCGGAAGTAGCACTGGTTCGTGTAGTTGATGTTGCGGTTCACGACGTACGTGACGAGCTCACCGTTGCGGCGCCGGCGCAGCTCGTCGGCCACCGAGGCGATAGCTTCCACCTCGTGGCCCCGGGCGTAGAAGAGCCGCTCGATCTCGTCCCGGGTCGGGGCGATCCCGGCCAGTGATCGGGTGAGGATCCGTTCGAGGTCTGGCCCGAGATTGTCGATGCCGGATGCCTGCCGGGCACCGGTCCAGGCCGGGTCACTCCACTCGAGCGACAATCGCTGTTCTGGCACCGGTGGCGGCGTCGGCTTGCCCGGTGCCCAGTCGTAGCGGGGCCGGGCCACGCCGCTTCCATCGATCTGATTGAGATAGGCGGTGAACAGCTCCCCATCGAACGCTTGTCTGGCGTCTTCGAGCTCGACGCCGACCGGCAGGGCCGTCCGCTCGACGAGCCGCCCGGGCGGCAACTCATCCCGAAGCCGGCCGATCGCTTCCCGATCCCATCCGCGCAGAAGAAGATCGCCCGCTCCGTCGGCGACGGCGGCGAGGGCATCCTCAACGGTGTCGACGAAGACCGAAACCGTGGCAGAAACGGCCGGGAGTGCGGTGATGGCGGCCGCCGCCCGGACCCGGCTCCGGCCGCTGCGTACGAAGGCGGCGCCCGTTCTGGAAACGGCGTCGAGGATGGACTCGGTGGCTCCTTCGTGGAGCACGGTGATACGCCAGCCCGGTATGCCCGCCTTGGCCAGCTCGATGGCACCGGCCGGGTCGACCACCCAGGCCGCCGGCTCCGGATCGTCGAGGTCGGCAGAGGTGGAGACCGGCAGCAACCCCCCGGCCAGCGCACCCGCCCGCGCCGCCCGGCCAAAGGACGCGAGCTCGGTCGCCAGGCTGCCCTCATTGCGGCGAGTCGTTGCCCAGATCTCGGTGATCTCGTCGACGCCGGGCCGCACCTGGCAGAACGTGATAGTCATTTCGTGTTCCCCGCCCGACGGGTAGGTGTCGTGGCGTAGCCGTGTTCATCGACCGCAGCTTTGACCTTCACCTGCATGACCGGATCGAGCCATTCGTCGCTGATGTACTCGGGGTACACCGGCAATCGTGGCATCAGTTCGAACCCTCCTGCCCGGGTGCGGGCTTCGAGCTCATCGAGGTGCGGCCACGGTTGCTCCGGGTTGACCCAGTCGATCGTGAGCGGCGACACCCCGCCCCAGTCGTTGATGCCGGCATCGAGATAGACCTCGTATCGCTCGGTGAGGTTGGGTGGAACCTGAACATTCATGTTCGGACCAAATATCCAGCGAGCGACGGCGACGGCCCTGGCGAAGTAGTGGACCGTCGGTTCGGGCGATCGGCGCATGCGCGTATCAGCCTTGGCGCGGAAGTTCTGGACGATGATCTCCTGGAGGTGGCCCCACGTCTCGTGGAGGTCGGCCAGCACGAACAAGCTGTCGATCACCTCCCCCGGCTCCTCCCCAATACCGACGAGGACACCCGTCGTGAACGGGACCTTCGTGCGGCCGGCGCCCTCGATGGTGGCGACCCGGAGACCCGGCTCCTTGTCGGGGGCGCCGTGGTGGGGCATGCCCGGCTCCATGAGACGGGGTGAGATGTTCTCCAGCATCATGCCCATGGAGGGATTGGAGGGACGGAGCGCGGCGAGGGCGTCGTCGGGAATGAGCCCGGGGTTGGCATGCGGAAACAGCGCCGTCTCGGTGGCCACCCGCTCGGTCATCTCCTGGACGTACTGGAGCGTGGTGGTGTGGCCGTGCCCGGCCAGGAACTCACGGGCCTCGGGCCAGCGCTCTTCCGGGCGGTCGCCGAGCGTGAACAGCGCCTCTGTGCAATCGAGTTGCTCGCCGGCCCGGACGATCGCCATCACCTCATCGGGTTCGAGGTATTGCCCGCCGGCGCCGGGCGGCTTGGCGAACGTGCAGTACGTGCAGGTGTCGTTGCACAAGGTCGTGAGGGGAATGAACACCTTGCGCGAATAGGTGACCGTTCGACCCTTCCCCTCGTCGCGCAACCGGCCGGCCTCGGCCATGAGCGGACCCGGATCGCGGGCGCCGGTCAGATACTCGTAGGCGAGTTCGGGATCGGGAGCAGGGTGAGCCATGAATGGCAAGGGTACTGACGCCGGCCTGACTGTGGCCGAAAGAATCTCGAGAAAGGGTCTTGACAAGCCGACATCGTTGTGACATCATTATGACATCACATAGACACCGAAGTGACAGGAGCTCACAATGTTCGCAACACACACAGCCACCACAGCCATCGCCACCCACCGCTTCCCGACCCGCAAGACCGACCGCCGCAGCTAGCAGCACCCCAGGGGGAGACCATGTACGCAGATCACCGCATCACCAGGGCCATCGCCGAAGAGCGCTACACCCGGCGCACCCGGCGCACCATCATCGAACGAACGGACACCCGCAGCTAATGGACATCAGTACCGTCTTTACCGAACTCGAGGCAGCCGTCCACCGCCAGCTCCAGCTCACCGCCGACGACCCCGATATCACCGAAGCTGCTGCCGCCCTCATCTCGGTCCTCGAGCCTGCCCTCCGCCAGGCCGGCACCACCCTCGCCGAGCAGGCAGCGCTCGAGGTCGGCGCCCAGCTCCCCGACTACCGGGTGGCCCTCGTCATCTCGGACGGCGAGCCCCAATTGCAGGTCCAGCCTCGAGAGGCCGACGTTGAGATAACCGCCGGCGGAAATGAGGCCCGCCTCACCCTCCGCCTGCCTGAAAGCCTCAAGCTGCTGCTCGAGGATGCCGCCCTCGACACGGGTGATTCCGTCAACAGCTACGTCGTGAGCACCCTCGCCTCCAAAGCCAAGCCTTCCAAGAGCGGGCGCGGCAACCGCGTGAGAACGAGCATCGACCTATGAAAGAACGCATCCTCACCTTCGAAGTCGGCGACCACCCGGACATCGAAGTCCGCATCGCCTCGGGACACATCCACGTCGACGAGGGACCGGCCGGCACCATCAGCGTGTCGATCAGCGCAACCAATCCGGACAAGCTGCTCGTCGAGCAATTCCGTGACCACATCCAGATCGGCGAGGAAGGCCGCCTGCGCGGCTCCTACCGGGTGCGCCTCGAAGTACCGGCCGGCGCCGATTTGAACACGGCAGTTGCCTCGGGCAACGTCGATGTGCGGGGACCGATCCGCGAGCTCACCGCCCGCTCTGCCTCGGGTGACATCAACGTCCGACACGTCACCGGTCGGGCGGAAATCAAAGTGGCGTCCGGCGACGTCACGATCACCCACGCCGGGGGCGACACCCGGGCCGTGTCCGCTTCCGGCGACGTAGCGATCTCCACAGCCGAGGCCGACTGCTCCGTGGTGACCGCCTCGGGCGATGCCGAGCTCGGCACCGCCTCGGGTGGACTCAATGTCAAGACTGCCTCAGGCAAGGTCCTCGTGAAGCGATACGAAGGCGACACGCTCACTGCCAAGAGTGTGTCCGGTCGGCTCGACCTTCGCATCGCCACCGGCCGACGGGTCGATCTCGACATCCGCACGCTCAGTGGACGCGTCGATCTCCCCTCCCCCAGCGACTCACCGACCCCGCCGGACGGACCGGAGGTCCAGCTGCGGGCCAAGAGCGTCTCGGGCAACATCACCATCGGTAGGGCCGAGTAGGAGTCGGTCCTACCCCTCGGCCGTCACATCGCCAGCACAGGAA
>SHLN01000027.1 GCA_004283105.1 Acidimicrobiia bacterium | reverse complement strand
GCTCTTCTTCAGGGCAGGGTGCAATTCCCGACCGGCGGTGAAAGCCCGCTACCCCGCAAGGGTTGACCCGGTGAAACTCCGGGGCCGACGGTGACAGTCCGGATGGAAGAAGGAGGGTCTGCTTCTGCGTGAGCGCGGACTCCCTTTGGTATGACGATATGGAGTGGCGTGCACGATTACACAGAGCACATGCGATCCGCCATCGAAGCGGCTCTCGACGCGAACCCGCATCCGAACCCTCGGGTTGGTTCCATCGTGCTCGACCCGTCCGGGTCCGTGGTCGGGCGGGGCATCCACCGGGAAGCCGGCGAGCCCCATTCTGAGCAAGCGGCCATTGCCGAGGCGGGCGACGCCGCCCGGGGCGGCACGCTCATCGTCACGCTCGAACCGTGCAATCATCACGGTCGCACTCCGCCCTGTACGGAAGCCATCCTCGACGCAGGTATCGAGACAGTTGTGATCGGAGCCATGGACCCCGACACGCGGGTGGCCGGCGGGGGAGTGGAGCGGCTGCGCGAGGCGGGTGTCGAGGTCACGTTGGGGCTCCTCTCCGATGAGGTGGAGGTCATGGACCCGGCCTACTTCCACCACCGGCGCACCGGCAGGCCACGAGTCACGCTCAAGGCGGCCATGACTCTGGACGGCCAGGTGGCGGCCCGGGACGGAACGTCCCAATGGATCACCTCCATCGAGGCACGCGAGGACGGACACCGCCTTCGGGCCGAAGCGGACGCGGTCATGGTTGGAGCCGGCACCGTGCTGGCCGACGATCCGGAGCTCACCGTTCGCCTGCCGGGGTACCACGGACGGCAGCCGATTCCCGTGGTCATCGCCGGTAAACGGCCCTTCCCAAACGAACTGCGCGTCATCGAACGGAACGCGGTGGTGTTTGCTCCTTCGGAACGGCAGCTGGACACCGAGGTCGTGGTCGTCGAGTCGGGAGCTCGGGTCGATCTCGACGCAGCGCTGCGCACCCTTGGAGACCGCGGCATCGTCGACCTGCTCGTCGAAGGCGGCCCGATCCTGGCAGATGGGCTCCTCGAAGCCCGGTTGATCGATCGGTGCGTGTTCTACCTCGGAGCCAAGCTTGCCGCCGGAGTAGGCACGCCCCCCTTCAACGGCATCTTCCGGACGCTCGAGGACGCCATCGAGATTCAGATCCAGGACGTGCGCCCCATTGGGCCAGACGTTCGGGTGGAAGCAACCCTCGTCGCCAAGGAGGCTGCCTGATGTTCACCGGCATCGTGGAAGGAATGGGTCAGATCGGCGACGTCGTTCCTGCCGACGGCCAACGGGATTTCACGATCATCGCCGACAAGGTGCTGGAAGGCATGGAGGTGGGGGATTCCATCGCCGTCAACGGGGTGTGCCTGACGGCAGTCGCCGTGGGAGACGATCAGGTCCGGGTTACCGCCGTCACCGAAACCCTCGACCGAACCAACCTCGGGCGCCTCGCCCCGGGCGACCGGGTGGACCTGGAACGCCCCATGCCGGCGGCCGGCCGTTTCGATGGACACATCGTGCAGGGCCACGTCGACGGGACGGCTACGGTCGCCGGTATCGAGCCGGAAGCCGAATCGATCCGAATGCGGTTCGTGGCCGAGCCGGCGCTGCTTCGCTACGTCGTCGAGAAGGGCTCGGTCACTGTCGACGGCGTGTCTCTCACGGTCACCGCCGCTCAGTCCGATTCTTTCGAGCTCGTGCTTATTCCCCACACACTCGACGTCACCGTGCTCGGACTGCGTGAAGTAGGCGACGTGGTGAACGTCGAGGTGGACATTCTTGCCAAATACGTCGAACGTCTCTTGGAGGTCCGTCAATGAAATATGCGCCCATCGAAGAGGCAATCGATGCCATCGCCCGCGGTGAGTTTCTCATCGTGGTCGATCACGAAGATCGAGAAAACGAGGGCGATCTCATTCTCGCCGCCGACAAGGTGACACCCGAAGCGATCGCCTTCATGGTGCGTTACACGAGCGGCCTCATTTGCATGCCGATCGTGGGGGAGCGGCTCGACGATCTCCAACTCCCGCTCATGGTGGCCGACAACACCGACATTCACCGGACATCGTTCACCGTGTCTGTCGACTATACGCTCGACACTACGACCGGTATCTCGGCCGAAGACCGTGCCTCCACCATCAAGGCGATGATCGACCCTGCCACCCGGCCATCCGACATGGCCCGACCCGGTCATGTGTTCCCCCTCCGGTATTGCGAGGGCGGAGTGCTGCGCCGCCCCGGCCATACAGAGGCGGCGGTGGACTTCGCCCGGCTGGCCGGTCTCTACCCGGCCGGTGTCCTGTGCGAGATCGTCAACGACGACGGCACCATGGCACGGGGAGCCGATCTCGACCTCTTTGCCAAGGAACACGGAATCCTCCTTGTCACCATCGACGACCTGATCGCCTACCGCCGGCAGATCGAGCAGCTGGTGTCTCGCACCAGCGAAGTGAACCTGCCGACGCCACAGGGTGAGTTCCGGGCGATCGGGTACCGCGACCATGTTGAGGGGGCCGAGCACCTCGCCCTCGTGCACGGCGACATCCACGACGGCAGTCCGGTGCTGGTGCGGGTGCATTCCGAGTGCCTGACCGGCGATGTGTTCCGGAGTCGCCGTTGTGACTGCGGTGATCAGCTCGAGATGGCGATGACCGCAATCGTCGAAGCGGGCGCCGGGGTCGTTGTATACCTGGGCGGGCACGAGGGTCGCGGCATCGGGCTACTCGACAAGATCGAGGCATACGCACTCCAGGAACAGGGACGTGACACCGTCGAAGCCAATCTCGACCTCGGCCTGCCGGCCGACGCCCGGGACTACAGCTCGGCCGCCCAGATCCTGCGCGATCTCGGTGTTTCTTCGGTGAGGCTCCTCACGAACAATCCCACGAAGGTTGCCTCCATGGACGCGGCCGGGATCAAGGTGACCGACCGCCTGCCGCTGGTTGTGCCCACCACCGACACCAATGGTGGCTACCTCCGGGCCAAGGCGGAGAAACTCGGGCACCTGCTGTGAGCGACTCCCCGGACTCCGCCCTGCTCGGTGACTTCGATGCCGCCGGTCTCAAGATCGGCGTCGCCGCCGCCACCTTCAACTCGGAGATCACGAACGGTCTGCTGGAAGGCGCGCTCTCGGTGCTTGATGACGCCGAGGTGACGGTCGTCCGAGTTCCCGGCTCGTTCGAGTTGCCGCTCGTCGCCCGTACGCTCATCGAGGGAGGGAGCGACGCGGTCGTTGCCATCGGGGCGGTCATCCTCGGTGAGACCGATCACTACGAACACATCGCCCGGGAGACCGCCCGTGGCCTGCAGGACGTCATGCTGTCGACCGGCGTGCCGGTCGCCTTCGGCGTGCTCACGGTCCGCGACGCCGAGCATGCGAGGAGCCGCAGCCTCCCCGGTCCCGGCAACAAAGGCACGGAAGCGGCCGAAGCAGCCGTGAGAACGGCACGGTTGTTGAGGGACCTAGCTGCTCGCTCCTAGCTGCTCGCTTCTCGCCAAGACGGATTGCGAGCGACGAGCGAAGAGCAGCGAGAAGCGAACGGCGGTTCGGTCGAATTCGAGGTCTTTCGCAACGCGCATAGCGCACGGCGCACAGCGTGTCTACACTCCATGTCTACAACTGAGCCAAGTGGAGGCGCCTGCTTCCCACCCGGCTGCTACCGGCACGCCGAGGTCATGTGAGACGGCAGGCTTACCCCTGCTGTTTTTTGTTTTCCATCTGAGGAGGGCCATATCGCCAGCGAACCGCGAGTAAATGATCGGATCCGTGCCAAGACCGTGCGCGTGGTCGCGCCGGACGGAGAGCAGATCGGCCTCAAAGAGATCGACGAAGCGCTCTGGTTGGCCAACCAGCTCGGTATGGACCTCGTTGAGGTCGCCCCGGGCTCCGACCCGCCTGTTTGTCGCCTCATGGACTACGGCAAGTACAAGTACGAGCAGTCCGTCAAGGCCCGCGAGGGGCGGAAGAAATCATCTCGCACCGTCATCAAGGAAGTGAAATTCAAGACGAAGATCGACAGCCATGACTTCGACACGAAGGTTCGCCGGGCCGCCGGGTTCCTCGAAGAAGGCCACAAGGTCAAAGCCGTAGTCATGTTCTTCGGTCGGGAGATAACCCACCCCGAGCGGGGCAGGGATCTGCTCGATCGGATGGTCGCCGATCTCGACGGAATCGCCACAGTCGAATCTCCGGCTCGTCTCGACGGCCGCAACATGACCATGGTCCTGCTGCCGGACAAGGCGGGCATCAAAGCCCGGGCCGAAGCGGCTGCCGAGGCAGAGAAGGCAGCAGCCGAAGCCGAAGCCAGAGCGGAAGCAGAAGCTGCCGCTCCGCCGCCGGTCGAGCCGACGCCTGAGCATGTAGATCAGCCGGAGCAGGAATCCGCTGCAGCCACCACCGAGGCGCCGGAGGCCGAAGCGGAAGCCGGGGTCGACGTGGAGGTCGAAGTCGCCCAGCCACCCACCACAGATACAGAAACCGCCACCGGGGCCGCCCCGGTGGAAACGGAGGAACAAGATGCCGAAACAGAAGACCCACAAGGGAGCTAAGGCCCGGTTCAAGGTGACCGGGACCGGCAAGCTCCGGCGTCGGCAACAGGGGATGAACCACAAGAAGGCCACCAAGTCGAGCAGGCGCAAACGCCGGCTGACGGGTGAGTCGGAGGTCGCCAAGGCCGACGTCAAAGAAGTCAAGCGGATGCTGGGGAGGTAGTCAGATGGCACGCGCAAAACATGCAGTTCCCTCCAAGGCGAAGCGCCGCAAGGTGCTCAAGCAGGCGAAGGGATACACCGGAGCCCGCAGCCGGCGGTACCGCACCGCTCATGAACAGGTGCTCGGCGCTCGCGACGACGCGTTCGCCCATCGCCGCGCCAAGAAGGGTGATTTCCGTCGACTCTGGATCACTCGTATCAACGCCGCCGCCCGCCAGAACGGCACGACCTACTCGCAGCTGATGTCCGGCTTGAAGATGGCCGACGTCGAGATCGACCGGAAGATGCTCGCCGAGCTGGCAGTGAACGAGCCGGCGGCGTTTACCGCTCTCGTCGAGGTGGCGAGCCAAGCCAAGAATTAGATGGACGACCTCGACGCCATCCTCGGCTCCGCTCCGGAGCGGATAGAGGCTGCCCGCACGCTTGAGGCTCTCTCCGCGGTCGAGACGGAACTGCTTGGCCGCAATTCGGTCATCACCGCGCAGCGCCGCGGCCTCGGCCAGCTCGAACCGTCTGAGCGTCCGGCTGCCGGGGCCCGTCTCAACGAGGCGGCCCAGCGACTGCAAGGGCTCGTCGACGAACGGCGTCGCATGCTCGACCTCGAAGCGGAGGATCGGCTCCTCGCCGACGACCGGGTCGACGTCACTGTCGCTCGTCGATCGCTCCGGACCGGAACCTCCCACCTCATCACACAGACGATCGACGAGATCGCCGACATATTCACGGCCATCGGGTATCAGATAGCCGACGGGCCCGAAGCCGAAACCGCCTGGCACAACTTCGATGCGCTCAACACCCCGTGGTGGCACCCGAGCCGCCTCGAGAGCGACACGATGTACCTCGACTACGGCGACCCCGAGGACGAAATCCTCCTGCGAACCCAAACGTCGACCGTTCAGGCCCGGACGATGGAGTCACAGCCGCCTCCGGTCCACATCATCGCCCCGGGTCGCTGCTATCGCACCGACACGTTCGATGCCACCCACTCACCGGTGTTCCACCAGTTCGAAGGGCTTGCCGTAGCGGAGGGAATCACCTTTGCGGATCTGAAGGGCACGCTCAGCTACTTCGCCCGCGAATACTTCGGTCCCGACCGCACGATCAAGGTCATTCCTCATTTCTTCCCGTTCACCGAACCCTCGGCCGAAATGCACGTCTCTTGTTTTGCCTGCGACGGATCAGGATGCCGGGTGTGCAGCCAGAGCGGATGGCTCGAGTTGCTCGGCTGCGGAATGGTCGATCCGAATGTGTTCGAGGCGGTCGGCTACGACCCGGCGGCCGTGACCGGGTTCGCGTTCGGAGGAGGAATCGAACGGGTCGCCATGGTCCGTCACGGGATCGAGGACATTCGCCACCTCTTCGACAATGATCTCCGAGTGAACGAGCAGTTCGTATGAGGGTCTCATTGCGATGGCTGAGAGAGTTTGTCGATCTGCCGATGGACGACCCGATCGAGATCGGCGACCTGCTCGCCGGGCTCGGCCATGAGGTTGAAGGCATCGAGATGCTGGAGGTCCCGTTCACTGGGGTTGAGATCGCCCGCGTCGAGTCGATCCGACCCCATCCCGATGCCGACAAGATCCGGCTGGCAACCGTTGACCGGGGCGGCACCACCCAGGAAGTTGTGTGCGGTGCCTGGAATTTCGACGTCGGGGATGTCGTAACGCTGGCGACCGTCGGGGCCGTCCTGCCCGGGGACTTCGAGATCGGGGCGCGTGAGATCCGTGGAGTCGTCTCCGAGGGGATGATCTGCTCGGAGCGAGAGCTGGGGTTTGGCGACGAGCACGATGGGATCCTGGTGCTGGAAGGGGACTACGAGCTGGGGCGAGACCTTGCCGACTATCTCGAGCTCCCCGACGTGGTCTTTGACCTCTCGATCACACCCAATCGCCCAGATGCCATGTCGATGCTGGGAATTGCCCGGGACGTAGCGGCAAAACTCGACCTCGAACTGCGCGAGCCGGCAATCACGATCACAGAATCCGATCCCCCCACAAAACTGCAGATTGAAATCGCGGATCCGGTCGGATGTCCACGATTCGTTGGACGAGAGGTGCGGGGTGTCACAAGCGGGCCGTCACCGTTGTGGATGCAGGCCCGGTTGCGGGCCGCCGGTGTCCGGCCGATCAGCAATCTCGTGGATGCGACCAACTACGTCCTGATGGAACTCGGCCACCCCACTCACGCCTTCGACCTGGACCAGGTGGCGGGCGAGCAACTGAGAATCCATCGCGCCGGCGCCGATGACACCCTCACCACCCTCGACGACGTCGAACGAGCGCTCGACCCCGGTGACATCGTGATTTCGGATGCCGACGGGATCGTGTCGCTGGCCGGCATCATGGGGGGAGGGCCCACCGAGGTCTCCGACGAGACCACCCGGGTGCTGGTCGAGGCTGCTCACTGGCATCCACCGGCCATTCTCTACAGCTCAAAGCGACACAACCTCCGGAGCGAGGCGTCGGCCCGGTTCGAGCGCGGCATAGATCCGAATCTGTCCGACCGTGCCGCCGCCCGCGTGGCCCAGCTCCTCGTTGAGCATGCCGGAGGCGAAGCGGCCACCCGGATCGTCGACGTGTACCCGGAACCGGCCGAGTCCTGGACGGTGGAGCTCCCGGTGTCCGAGATCGAACGGGTGCTCGGCGTCGACATCGGAGCAGAGACTGCCGCCGGGTTGCTCGTCCGGCTTGGGATGGAGGTGTCCGGTTCAGACCCGCTCGTGGTGCTCGTCCCGACGGCACGGCCCGACCTCACCCGGCCGATCGACCTCGTCGAAGAGGTCGCCCGGCTCTACGGCTACGACCAGATTCCGGAAACGCTTCCGCATGGAACCGGGGGAGGGCTGACTCCCGACCAGCACCGGGCGCGGCGTCTTCGGGCCGTTCTCATGGGTGCCGGGCTGACCGAGGCCAACACGCTTGGATTCATCGGCGCTTCCGACCTCGATGCGCTCGGCCTCCCGGAAGACGACCCGCGTCGTGCCACCGTCCGGGTCAAGAACCCGCTCAGCGAGGCGGAAGAAACGCTCCGTTCCACGTTGCTCCCCGGCCTTGTCAAGGCGGCGGCACGCAATGTCTCCTATGGCTTGCGTGATGTGGCTCTCTTCGAGATGGGGCGTGTGTTTCTCCACCGGCCCTCCTCAATCGACAAACGGATTCCCGACCAGCCGCCCCACCTGGCCGGCATCATGATCGGCTCGGTGAGCGGGGACCTCGGCGGAGCCGACCGCGAGGCCGATGTGTTCGATCTGACGGCGGTGCTCGATGGCCTGGCCGTCGATCTCGGCTGGCACGACCTTTCCTTCCGGCAAGCGCCGGTGGGTGGTCTCCATCCCGGACGAAGCGCAGAGGTAGTCAAAGGTGAGGAGGTGATCGGGTACGTCGGTGAGCTCCATCCCGCCGCCGCCCGGTCGTTCGACCTCACGGGTCGTATCGCCGTCTTCGAGATCGAGGTTGATCCGTTGTTGGCAGAGCCCCCGTGGTGGGGATTTCGCCCGCCGAGTGTCTACCCGCCCCAGAAGTTCGACCTCGCCTTCGAGATGGACTCCGCAATGCCGGCCGCCGACCTGATGGCAGCGGTTCGCTCGTCACTCGGCGACGAACTCGAATCTGTGCGCCTCTTCGACGAGTTTGACCTCGGAGGAGGACGCAAGAGCCTCGCAGTCACGGTGGCGGTGCGAGCGGCCGATCACACGTTGACGGACGATGAGGCGCAGGGCTTTCGCCACACCATCATCGACCATGTTCAGTCGGAGTTGGCCGTCAAGCTCCGCGGCGGCGAGTGAGTCTCGCTCTCGAGCGGCTTCTGGAAGGGCCGGTCGAGGATGTTGCCCCTGGCTTGCTGGGCCTGCGTCTCCGCACCGAGCTGCCGTCGGGGCCGACCGAGGTCCTGATCACCGAAGTCGAGGCCTACGCCGGTGGCCGCGACCCGGCCAGTCACGCATACGGAGGTCAGACGCCGCGCAATGCCTCGATGTTCGGGCGGCGGGGAACGCTCTATGTCTATCGCTCGTACGGAATCCACTGGTGCATGAACATCGTCACCGGCGGCCCCGGCGACCCCTCGGCAGTACTGCTGCGAGCCGGCCGGGCTCTCATCGGCGCCGATGTGATGGCTCGTCGCCGGGGCCGGGCAACCAATCTCACAGACGGCCCGGGCAAGCTCACCCAGGCCCTCGGGGTGACCGGAGACGCAGACGGCAGCACGGTGTGGGATGGTCCAGTTCGTCTCCTCCAAGGTCCTGAACCGCGAGGCCAGATCATTGCTTCGCCCCGGGTCGGGATCAGCAAGGCCGTCGCCTGGCCCTGGCGCTTCGTGTTGGTGGAGTAGATCCAGTCCGGCAGCCATCAGCCTTCGGGAGCCGAGGGTACGATCGGGGCAACCACGATGGGAGGTAGCGGTGTCTTCAAGGGTCATTCCAACCATGCGGTATGCGGATGCCAGGTCGGCGATCGAGTTCCTGAGAACTGCGTTCGGGTTTGAGGCTGCCATGGTGGTCGAGGGCGAGGGTGGCCTCATCGACCATGCGCAGCTTGTTCATGAAACGGGAATGGTGATGCTCGGCAGCGCTCGCGACGACGAGTTCGGCCGGCTCGTAGGCGGATCAGCGAGCCCCTTCAAGGCGTCTGTCTATGTAGTGGTGGACGACGTCGCCAGCCATGCTGAGCAAGCGCGGGGCGCGGGGGCAGAGATCATCATGGAGCCGGCCGATGAGGACTACGGCGGCAGCAACTACACCGCCCGCGACCCGGAAGGCAACATCTGGAGCTTCGGTTCGTACGACCCGTGGGCCGGTTAGCTGCTCCCCAGAATGGCGAAGCCCCTCGCGCTGCGAGGGGCGTCACGACCGTTCTGGCTAGCAGTTAGCAGCGAACAGCTAACAGCCGGTTGATTCGGCAAAGCCGAATCAACCCTTCAGCTTGTTCCGCATCCGTTCCATCGCCTCCTGGGTGGCCGCCTGGCTCGCCATAGCGCTGGCAAGAACGGCTTCGGCGTCGGTGAGGGTCTCCTCGGCCTGGGCTTCGGCCTTGGCGAGGATGGCGGCGGCCCGTTCTTCGACGTCGGCGAGTTTCGCCTCTTTCGACTCGATTACCTCGAGCCGCTGCTTGAACTCGGCTCGGAGCGTTTCCATCTCAGCCATGTGCTTGGCAGCCTCGTCGCGGACCTCGGCGGCGTTGCGCCGATCCTCTTTGGCAGCAGCCAACTCTTTGGCCGCATCCCGGCGCATATCGTCGGCCTTCTTGGAGGCTTCCTCGTTCTTTGCCTGGGCCTCCTGGAGGAGGGCGGTTGCCTTGTCCCGCAGTTCAGTGGCCTCCCCCCGGGCCTCCCTGAGCAGCCGGGCAGCTCCGGACCGGATCTCGTCCACTTCGATCTTGGACTTTGCCTGGGCCTCGCGCGTTTCGGTGAGGATCTGCTCGGCTGCCACCTGATCGGCCGTCGCCTTCTTGCTGGCAGCCTCCGATGCTTCGAGCTGTGTGCGAGCCTCTCGCTTGAGGTCGGCTGCTTCCTTCATCCTGGCGGCAGCCTCGTTCTCGCGGGTGTCCAGTGACGCCACGAAGTCGGCAACGTCGGCACGCTGCCGGTCTGCTTCGGCGGTCGCAGCTGCCCGGATGCTCTTGGCCTCCGAGTGCGCCTTCTTCTCGGCTTCAGCGAGTTTGCTCGCGACTTCCTCCGCCGTCGACCGCTGGGCACGGGCCTCGGCCAGAAGCTCGCGCGCCCGGCTGTGGGCGTCGGCATTGGTCCTGGCGGCCTCTTCCTCGGCTTCTCGCAGGGCGGTCTCGGCCGTGGCGTGGAGCTGGCGGGCAGACGCGCGCATCCGTTCGACCTCGTCTTGAGCCGATGCCAGAATCTGATTGGTCTTCTCGCGCAGGCTGTTTGCTCTGCTCTCAGCCGACTCGAGGACCGTGGCAGCTTCCTGGCGCTTGGCGGTCGCGGCGGCCTCTGCGGCGGCTGCTTCCTCCTCGGCGCGAGTGCGCATGGCTGCGCTCTCATCACGACTGCGCGCCAATTCCTGTTTGGCGGTGGCGAGTGCCTCGGATGCTTCCTTCTGCTGGGCGCGAACCGAGGCGAGGAGGCCGTCGGCGTCCTTCCGTGCTGAGATACGCGTCTGTTCGGCGCCGGCGAGAAGCTCGGCCGTCCTGGCCTCGGTCGCCTTTGCCTTCTCGAGCTCCGTACGAGCTGCGGACAGCGCCGTCGCCGCTTCCTTGCGGCGTTGCTCGGCGTCGTGCTTGGCGGCGGCCAGATCCCGGGCGCCCTGCTCGGCGAGCCGTCTTGCTTCTGCCTGAGCCTCGGATAGAGCGGCACCGGCGCGGGCGCGCATGTCGTCGCCGTCTGCCTGCGCCTTGGCGAGCGTCTGCTTGGCGCGCGCGTCTGTCTGGGCGAGAGCCGCCTCCTTCTTTCGAAGGATTTCCATCTGCTGGGCAGCCTCCGCTCGTATCTCCTCAGATTCGGTCTGGGCGGAGGAGAGAAGGCCAAGCGCCTCTTTCTGGAGCCGGGCAGCCTCGTCTTGTGCCTCGGACAGCGATTTCTCGGCCGCAACCCTGCTCGCCTCGGCGGCCTGACGTAGTTTGGCGGCATCCTCGCGCGCCTTGGCTGCGGCCTGATCGGCCTCATGGGTGACCTGGGCAGCCTTCTTCTTAGCTTCTTCGAGGACGCTCGTAGCTTCCGCTTTCGTTTCCAGTGCGGAATCGCGCGCGGCGACGAGTGCCTCGTTTGCCTCGGCCAGCGCAGCCTTCGCCTGTGACCTCGCCTCGTTGAGCAGCGCTTCTGAATCCGCGCGCGTTGCCGCTGCTTCGGCGGAGGCCTCGGCGACAATCGTCTCTGCCTGACCGTCGGCCTCGGCAAGGACATCCTGTCGGCGGCGTGCCTCTTCGAGGAAACGCCGCGCCTTACCGAGCAAGCTCTCCGATTCGATCTTGCTTGCCTCACCGATTTCCTGGGAAGCGGTCAGGGCAGCAGCCCGTTCTTCTTCCGCCGCGGTGAGAGCGGCCCGGGCGGACGCTCGGATCCCGGTCGCCTCGGAGCGAGCAGCTGAGATGATGGCGGCGGCTTCCTGCTCGGCGGTGGTGACGGCTTCGGCCATTGACTCTGCCGCCGTCAGCTTGGAGGTGGCGATTTCCGCAAGGGATCGGTACTTGTCGGCCGAGGCGTCACGGAGCTGAGATGCCTCTTCCTGGAGTTTGGTCGCTTCTTTCTCGGCGTTCTCGAGGAGGGCGGTTGCGGCCTTCTCGGCCTCGAGCATCGTCTGGCGGGCTTCGCGTGCCGCGTCTGAGAGCGGCTTGGCCTCGGTCTCGGCCTGGGCAACCAACGCCGCGGCCTGCTGCTTCGCGTCTGCGAGCTCCTTCTCCATCTGGACGGTGATCTCGTCGCGGACGTCGACCTTGGCCGACTTCAGGGCCTCCCGGGCATCGGCCAGGGCTTTCTCGAGGGCTTCGACCCTGGCGAGTTGATCGGTGGCGGCACGCCGCAGGCGCGCTACGTATTTGTCGACTTCGCTGGGCTCGTACCCTTTGCGGACGACCTTGAAGTCGCCTTTGGGGAATAGATCGCGCGGTTTGGCTTCCGACACCATGGTGTTCTCCGTCTGTGTTAGCTCCGTACCACTACAGGGAAACCCAAGAACGGCACTCTGTCAACACGCGCAGTGGTCAAATGCCACGCTAGGTGGTTAGGAGTCTCCGCCGGGATTGACCCACAACGAAACGGTAGCATCCGCTGCCGAGCCGGCGCCGGGTGATTGCTTCCAGATCCGGCCGGCCCGTCGTGCCGCATCGCCCGGGTCCGACTCCGCCTCTTCGATGAACTGCATCGGGATGCCGAACAGGTCGAGTTCGGTCCTGGCGTCCTCCATGGTGAGCCCGAGGACACTCGGCATGACGGCCCCCGGCTCGGGGCCGGCCAGGACGAGCGTCACGATTGACCCCGCTTGGGCGGGGACGCCGGCATCCGGCGCCTGGCCAAAAATGGTGCCCTGGGGAAGATTCCCCCCGTCTTCCCAGTCGAGGCGGACCTCGAAGCCCGCCCGGTTGAGCGCGCTGACCGCTTCGCCGAGTTCGAGGCCGATAACCGGAGGCACCTGCCCGGCGCCGATTCCGACGATGTCGGACGGATTGTGGATCGGACAGATGACGGTCGGGACATCGCCCGGCGGTAGCTGGAGGCGATGAATGTGCTCGTGGGGGCAGAGCGGCCCGGCCAGGTAGCCGGTCGAGAGGTCGACATCCACCGCTACGGTGCCATCCTCGCCGGCGACCGCCAGCTGGGAGTACGGCACCGTGGCGAGTGCGTTGAGCGAGAAGAGCGCCCAGATCTCAGCCGGCCAGGTTCCTCCGGTGACGGTGATCGGCGTGACCGGCTCCTCCATCGTGTCGTTGGTCTGGGCAAAGCCGACCCATACGGCCGTCGAGAGCTCCGGGGTGTAGCCGACGAACCAGGCGTCACGGTGCTCCTGTGAGGTGCCGGTCTTGCCGGCGATAGGACGGCCGATACGAGCTCGCTGGGCCGTGCCCCGCTTGACAACCTCGGTGAGCGCCGTCGTTACCTGGTCGGCCACGGTGTGTTCGAAGGCCTGGGTAATCGCCGGCTCGTTTTCGATGACGACGGCGCCGTCGTGAGTTTCGATGGCGGTGAACATCGTCGGTTCAACATGGAGGCCGTCGGCTGCAAAGCTGCCATAGGCCGATGCCATGTCGAGTGGGCTGACCTCCTGGGCCCCGAGCGCAAGGGCGTGGTACGGCTGGAGCTCGGAGGTGATGCCGGCTCGCTCGGCCAGATCCTTGACCTGGGCCGGCCCGACCGCGTCCATCAAGCGCGCATAGACGACATTCACCGAGTACACGGTCGCCTCGAGAACGGTGAGGGGCGGAAACGCCGACTGGTTGTAGTTCTCGACCGTCCAGATGCGGGAATCGGTCTGGACCTCTACCGTCCGGCCCGCTTCAAACACGTCATACAGATCGGTTCCGTTCTCGAGGGCGGCTGCCAACACAAATGGCTTGAACGACGAGCCCGGCTGCCGCCGGCCCTGGGTGGCAAGGTTGAATTGGGCGATTGGGTCGTCCTCGTCGTAGAAGTCCCGGCCGCCCACGATGGCCTTGACGTACCCCGTGCGGGGGTCGATCGAGACGACGGCGGCATCCGGCCCGTCGTCCTCGACCATCACCGCCGTCACCGCCTGTTCTGCCGCGTCCTGGATGGCCGGCTCGAGGGTGGTGAAGATGCGCAGGCCACCCTGGAACAGTGCGTTGTAGCGGTCGGTTGGGGTCTCTCCCAGGCGTACGTCATCGAGCAGTTGCTGCTTGAGCTCCTCTACGAAGTACGGATACCGGGCCCGCGCAGTGATGCGAGCCGGCGCTGCCAGAACGATCTGCTCGAGGCTGGCGGCGGCAGCCTCCGCCGATGTGACGTACCCCTGCTCGACCATCTTGTCGAGGACGATCTTGCGCCGGGTGATGGCCTCCTCGGCATTGGTACGGGGGTTGGTGGCACCGGGCGCCTGGATGAGAGCGGCGAGCAGGCTGGCTTCGGCCAGGGTGAGTTCGTCGACGTCCTTGTCGAAGTAGTGAACGGCCGCTGTGCCGACCCCGTACGCCCCATCACCGAGGTAAATGGTGTTCAGGTAGCGCTCGAGGATCTGTTCCTTGGTGAGACCCTCCTCGAGTCGCACCGCCAGGGCGGCCTCCTCGAGCTTCCGGTCGAGCGTCCTGGCGTTGGTGAGCAGCACGTTCTTCAGATACTGCTGGGTGATCGTGCTGCCACCCTGCACGATCTCGCCGGCGGCTCCGTTTGCCTCGGCCGCCCGGAGGATTGCTCGCAGGTCGACACCGGGGTGGTCCCAGTAGCGCTCGTCCTCAATGGCCACGACCGCATCGATGAGGTGTTGGGGGATGTCGTCGTACACGACGAGCGTGCGGTCTTCTCCGGCGTGCCAGTGAGCGAGGATCGATCCATCCGCCGCATAGACGATGGTCGTGAGGGAGCTCTCTCCGATGCCGGGATCTTCGAGCGGAGCGACGGTCAAACTGCATGCGCTCGCGACGAGGGCGAGCGCAACCAGCCCGGAGATCCAGCGTCGATTCCCGCGTATCATCAGTCGTCCTTACTCGCTGGTCACGGTACCGAGAAACCCCCTGCTACCGGTGGATTTCGGGAGCGCTTTGCGCTCCTCGGGAGGGGCCTCGCCGCTGGTTGCTCGCTGCTTGCCACTCGCCAGGCCGGGGCTGCCGTCTCCAGATGCGGAGCAAGTGCCAAGCTGCCCGGAGGGCAGCCAGTATCGTTTCCCCATGACCGATATCGACCGGCTCTTGCAGGGGGCCGACACTGTGGTTCCCGAAGAGGAGTTCCGGGAGCGGATCGCCGAGGGAAAGCCGCTTCGGGTCAAGCTCGGCATGGATCCAACGGCTCCCAAGGTGACGCTCGGCTGGGCCGTTGTCTTGCGTAAGCTGCGCCACTTCCAGGAGCAAGGGCACACGGCGGTGCTCATCGTGGGTGACTTCACCGCCCAGGTCGGCGACCCATCGGGCAAGAGCGAGACCCGCAAGCGTCTCAGCGAGGCCGAGGTACGTGGCTACGCCGAGACTGTCCTCGACGGCTTCAAGAAGGTGCTCATCTGGGACGACGATCTCCTCGAGGTCCGCTACAACTCCGAATGGCTTTCCACGCTTGACATGGCCGATGTGCTCGAGCTCACCTCCAAGATGACCCTTGCCCAGATGCTCGAACGCGACGACTTCTCCAAGCGGTTCGCGGCGAATCAGCCGATCTCCATGATGGAGTTCATGTACCCGCTTTTGCAGGGTATGGACTCGGTGGCCATCGACGCCGACATCGAGCTCGGTGGGTCAGATCAGCTCTGGAACAACCTCGTCGGTCGCGAGCTCATGGGCCGCTACGGCAAGCGCCCCCAAATGGTGATGACGGTTCCCCTGCTGGTGGGAACTGATGGAGCGCAGAAGATGTCCCAGTCGCTCGGCAACTACATAGGAGTCGATGACGAACCAGCCGATATGTTCGGGAAGGTCATGTCGATCCCCGACGAGACCATGGAGCAATACTTCCGTCTGGCCACCGAGCTTCCGGAAGCCGAGGTCGACGCGCTCGGGGCAGGCCTGGCCGACGGTTCGCTCCACCCCGGTGATACGAAGCGACGACTGGGTCGCGAGATCGTTGCTCTGTTTTACGACGGGGGAGCGGCGACCGATGCTGAGGAGGCATTCGACCGCGTCTTTCGCCAGAAGGACGCGCCGGAAGAGGTCGACGAGTTCGGTCTTCCCGATGGCGATCCGATCTGGCTGCCCGGCGTCCTCAAGGATGCCGGCCTCGTGAAGTCATCGAGCGAGGGCAGGCGCCTGGTCGCCCAGGGCGCCATCAAGATCGGCGGGCACGCTGTAGCGGGCGAGGAGCTCCAGAGGACCGAGATCGCAGGCCAGGTGGTCCAGGTCGGAAAGCGCCGTTTCGTGCGCCTCGTTGAGTCAACGGACGGCTCCTAACCGGTCGGTCGACCGTTGGCGGTTGACCGTTGACTCGGATTCAGCCTTGCGGCTGAATCCGAGGGATCTCGCCGGTGATGTGGGTCCACTGGCGCGAGTCAAATCGATCGACCCACTCC
>SHLN01000218.1 GCA_004283105.1 Acidimicrobiia bacterium | reverse complement strand
GCTTCATCGATGAAGTCGTGGAGCCGGGCAATGGTGGGCGCCTCATCGGCGTACGGGCCTCGATGGAGGACCTGTGCGGCCTTGCCGTCGCCATACACCTCGAATCGGGCCAGGTGCCCGGACGGGAGCTTCTTCTTGGCTGTGACTGATTCGATCGTCTCGCCGGCCATATCGGCGGTCACCGCATCGGGCAGGAGGATCATCGATGTCCACTGCCAGTCCGACTTGTCCTCGACGGTGAATCGGGTCATGTCGTCCACCCACCAGAGGCCTTCGAGGGGCATGACCGCGTATGCGTCGCCGGTGGTGTCCTTGATCACCTTGCGCAGCCCGTAGGCGAGTGGGTAGAGCGATGAAACGGCGTCGGCGTACTCCTGGCCGGTGTTCGGGTCACCGCGGCCGTCGATCATGAGATACGGGCGGGAGGGAACGCCGACGAGCTCGGGATCGGCAGGAGCCGAGTAGTGATCTCGATATACCTTCTTGAGATCAATGGTGGCCATGCGGCTCAACCGGCCCTGAGCGACTCGACGAGCTCGATGTACGCCGTCATCGCATCGTCCTGGCTCATGCCGGCGACGTCGGCCCAGGCGTCGTACTTGGCCCGGCCCACGAAATCCATCATGCCGGGCCGGTCTCCGGCCACATCCCCCAGGCTCCCCTGCTTGTAGAGGGCGTAGAGCTTGAGCATGTCGTCGTTGCCGGGCCGTTCCGGGAGGGACTTCGACTCTGCGGCAGCGTTGGCGAACCGATCGGCGAGATCAGACATGGGACATCCTTTCGTCGGCCCCAAGTTTGGCATCAAGCTGTTCGCGGTGGGAACGCAAGCGGCCTCCGGCCCCCGGCCCCCGGCCAAACGGCGTTCGGCGTTGCGCGGACTACGCGTCGACCGTGGGCTCCTCCGCCTTCCGTGCTTCCTTCAGCTTGCGGATGCGCTCGGCTACGTCGGCGGTCTCTTGTTCGAGATCACGCTGGTATTCCTCGTAGAACTCGATCTTCTCTTCGACCGAGGGCTCTTCATAGCGGCCGTGGCACCCACCTCCGGCCATCGCCCGGTGCATCATCATGCGGCGGGCCATCATTCTGCGCGCCATGCGCGGCGGCATTCCATATCCCCTTCTCACGTTGGGTTCCTTTCGTCGTAGCGCCGCAGAAAGGCGGCGATTCGTTCGTCTGCTTGTCGCAGGCTTTCCACCCACGCCTCCAGGAGGAGCTCACCGCTATCGGTGAGCTCGTACTCCCGCTTGGAATGCCCCTCCGACTGGTCATCCCATTCCGAGGAGACGATCCCCTCCTGTTCGAGCGAGCGAAGGAGGCGGTAGAGATTGCCGTAGTCGACGGATTCGACACCGATGACCTCGGCGAGGCGCTCCGCCAACTCATATCCGTGCGACCGACCCCCTCGCAAGGCGAGCAGCAGGGCGGGTTCCACGAACCGTTCGACTCTCGCCGTGACCTCCCACTCCCCCGGCGCCACCTCCCGACGATTGCGTGAGCGGCGTCCGGAATGGGGTCGACGATGAGGGTGGTGTCCTTTTGGCATAGTGGAAATATACATGTCAATAACATATATGTCAATGACACCTCACTTTATTCCCGAGAGTAGTAGTGGGCAAACAGCAAACAGCAAACAGCAAACAGCAAACAGCAAACAGCAAACAGATCGAACCGCAGGGTGCCAGACTGTGATTGCCCATCCGGGGCACCGCGAGGAGAGCGAATGTACGCAGTTATCACGCAGGTCCGGCTCAAACCCGGTCGCATCGACGATGTCCGGGAGATCTTCCGGCGCAAGAATCCACTCCTCGTCGCCGACGAGGAAGACTGGCTGGGCGTGATCTTCACCGCCAACCGCAAGGACGACACCGTCACGATGGTCGCCAAGTGGAAGAATCCCGACTCGTACCGGAAGTACGCCGCCACCGAGGAGTACAAGACGGCCATGGAGGAATTCGCTCGCTTCTTCCGGGAGTCTCCCAGGGTCGAGGTCAACGAGATCCTCGTCGACATGTGAATCGAAAGGACACCCGATGCGCAAGCTGATCGAGTGCGTCCCGAACTTCAGCGAGGGCCGTGACCACGGAGTCATCGATGCCATCACCGCTCCCATCGAGGCGGTCGACGGAGTCCGGCTCCTCGACATCGACCCGGGTCAGGCGACAAATCGCACGGTCGTCACGTTTGTTGGTTCACCCGACGAGGTGATTGAGGCGGCGGTCCGCTCCATCAGCCGGGCCACCGAACTCATCGATATGAGCAAGCACGCCGGTGAGCACCCGCGCTTCGGGGCTACCGACGTGTGCCCGCTCGTCCCGGTGTCCGGTATCACGATGGAAGAGACGGTCGAGTACGCCCACGAGCTCGCCCGTCGGCTGGCCGACGAGGTCGGACTGTCGATCTACTGCTACGAGAACGCGGCACTGGTCCCGGAGCGGCGCAACCTGGCCGCCGTTCGCGCCGGTGAGTATGAAGGGCTCGCGACCCGGTTGGAGGATCCGGCGTGGCAACCGGATTTCGGGCCCGCCACGTTCAATCCCCGGTCGGGAGCGACCGCCGTAGGCGCCCGCAACTTCCTCGTCGCCTACAACATCAATCTCAACACCACCTCGACCCGGCGCGCGAATGCCATCGCGTTCGATGTGCGGGAGCGGGGCCGGAAGAAGCGCTCCGGCCACCCGCTGACCGGCGAGGTTGCGCTCGACGAGAACGGCGAGGAGATCTGGATCCCCGGGTCGCTCGAAAGGGTCAAGGCAATTGGATGGTTCATCGAGGAGTACGGGGTGGCCCAGATCTCGATGAACCTGACCGACATCGAGGCGACGCCGGTGCATGTGGCCTTCGACGAGGTGAGCAAGCGGGCGGAGGAGCGGGGTATCCGGGTCACCGGATCCGAGCTGGTCGGCCTGATCCCGCTCGGCGCAGTTCTCGAAGCCGGCAGGCACTACCTCCGCAAGCAGCACCGCTCGATCGGCGTCTCCGATACCGAGCTGATCAAGATCGCCGTCAAATCGCTCGGGTTGGACGAGCTCGGGCCGTTCGATCCGCAAACCAAGATCATCGAGTACGCCATCGACGACGGCCCCCGCCTCATCGACCTGTCCGTGCGACGGTTCGCCGAGGAGACCGCATCGGAGTCGGTGGCCCCCGGCGGCGGCTCGGTGGCCGCCAACGTCGGCGCGCTCGGTGCCGCCCTCGGAACCATGGTGGCCAACATCTCCTCGCACAAGCGGGGATGGGACGAGCGCTGGGAGGAGTTCTCAGATTGGGCCGAGCAGGGCAAGACGTGCCACGATGAGCTGCTGGCCCTCATCGATGCCGACACCGAAGCGTTCAACGAGATCATGGCGGCATTCCGCCTGTCCGACGGCACGGATGCCGAAGCTGCGGCGCGAACAAAGGCAATCGAGTCGGCCACCCGCCGTGCCATCGAGATACCGCTCCGCGTCATGGAGGTGAGCCTGGCGTCGATGGACGTTATCGGCGCCATGGCCGAGATCGGCCTTCCCGCCTCCACATCCGATGCCGGCGTCGGAGCACTGTGTGCCCGCACTGCGGTGATGGGCGCCTACCTGAACGTCATGACCAACGTGAGATCCCTGACCGACGAAGCGGCCGCCGCCGACTATCTGACGCGTGGTCGCGAGATGCAGGACGCCGCAACTGCCAGGGAGACTGAGATCCTGGCGGCCGTGCAGCAACGGATCGACGCCACGTAGGGCAGCCCTACTCGCGGCTACGACGCCAGCGGGCCCTGGTGGCTTGATGGTCCCGTTCGACCGAACCGTGCTCAGGAGCGGCTCCCCCGAGGCGGTGGGGAACCCACCAGGCGCCCGACGGAACCCCGTCGGGGTACTCGGCAACGATCACGGCGAGCATCGACTCCATGCGAGCTCGGAGCTCCTTGGTGACCACCACCACGTCGTCTTCCGGGCTCACGAACAGGGCCTCGCCGAACCGAACAGTCACCGGCAGCTTCCACGACCAGCGCGGCCGATGCCCGGTCGTGAAAAAGCGGTGCGAGCCCCACGACACGGCCGGGACGATCGGCACGCCTGCCGATTGGGCCATACGGACGGCGCCGGACTTGAACGGGAGCAGCTCGAAAGATTGCGAGATCGTCTCCTCGGGAAGAACGAGCACCAGTTCACCGGAATTGAGCCCGGCGACGGCGTGAACGAGGGCGTCTCCCCCGTTGCCGCGGTCCACCGGGATGCAGCCGGTGGGAGTCATGATGAGCCGACCGAAAAGCGGAACGCGGAACAACGACTCCTTAGCCAGGATGCGCGTCGGGCGCCCCAGCCGCAGATAGGGCACCTGCAACACGGCGAAGAAGTCCCAGAAGCTCGTGTGATTGGCGGCGATGACGGCTCCGCCTCGCTCGGGAATGTGCTCGACGCCCTCCACCCGGAACCGCCATCGCTGCAAACGCATGACCGTAAGAGCAATCCAGGCCGCGAATCGGTAGACGAGGCTGGGCGCAGGTACGCCGTCCGGTGTTTTTGCTCGTCGCACGGTGCTCCCCGTCTCGTGACGGGTGATCGTATCGGGCCGGCGCCGGCAATGTCG
>SHLN01000217.1 GCA_004283105.1 Acidimicrobiia bacterium | reverse complement strand
GCCAACGACGTGCCCGAGACGCTGCACGACAAGCAGCTCTACACGCTGGATCTCGGCGCCCTCGTGGCCGGAAGCCGCTACCGCGGCGACTTCGAGGAGCGCCTCAAGAAGGTGCTGAAGGAGATCAAGACCCGCGGCGACATCATCTTGTTCATCGACGAGCTCCACACGCTCGTGGGTGCCGGCGCCGCCGAAGGTGCCATCGACGCCGCCAGCATCCTCAAGCCGATGCTGGCCCGGGGCGAGCTCCAGACCATCGGTGCCACGACCCTCGAGGAGTACCGCAAGTATCTCGAGAAGGACTCGGCGCTCGAGCGGCGATTCCAGCCGGTCCAGGTCGACGAGCCGACCGTGGCCGAGACCATTCTCATCCTCAAGGGCCTGCGTGATCGCTACGAGATTCACCATCAGGTTTCGTTCACCGACGGTTCGCTCGTGTCGGCCGCCAACCTGGCCGATCGGTATATCTCGGACCGCTTCTTGCCCGACAAGGCGATCGACCTCATCGACGAGGCCGGCAGCCGCATGCGTCTCAAGCGCAAGGCGCTCGGACCCGAGCTCGAGGAGCTGGAAGGCAAGCTCTCGGAAGTCAGGGTCCAGAAGCTCGAGGCATCCCAAAGTCAACAGTTCGAGCGGGCCGCCCAGCTGCGAGATCAGGAACGGACGTTGCTTCAGGAGCGTTCACAGCGCGAGACCGAGTACACCGAGGCCGGCGCCCTCTTCGATGTGACCATCGACGAAGAGGAAATCGCCGAAGTCCTCGCTCAGTGGACGGGCATTCCCGTCCAGAGCCTCACCGAGGAAGAGACGCAGAAGCTTCTCCGGATGGAAGAAGAGCTCCACAACCGGATCATCGGGCAGGAGGACGCCATCTCGGCCGTCAGCCGGGCCATCCGGCGCACTCGCTCGGGCCTCAAGGACCCGAAGCGGCCGGCGGGATCGTTCATCTTCCTGGGGCCCTCGGGTGTCGGCAAGACCGAGACGGCCAAGGCCCTCGCCGAATTCCTGTTCGGCGATGAGGATGCCCTCATCCAGATCGACATGTCCGAGTACATGGAGAAGCACACAGTGAGCCGGTTGGTCGGCTCGCCTCCCGGCTACGTCGGGTACGACGAGGGTGGCCAGCTCACCGAGGCCGTGCGTCGCAAGCCGTTCTCTGTGGTCCTCTTCGACGAGATCGAGAAGGCACACCCGGACGTCTTCAACACGCTCCTCCAGATTCTCGAGGATGGACGCCTCACCGATGCACAGGGTCGCACCGTCGACTTCAAGAACACGGTGATCATCATGACCTCCAACCTCGGAACCGCCGATCTGCGCCGCCAGAGCATCGGATTCGGAGGGGACGACGACCAGGTCAGCTACGAGAAGATCAAGGAAAAGGTCAACGATGCTCTCAAGAAGCACTTCCGGCCCGAGTTCCTGAACCGGATCGACGAGGTCATCGCCTTCCACGAGCTGACGATGGACGAGGTCAAAGAGATCGTCGACCTCTTCCTGGTGCGGATCCAGGAGCAGCTGTCATCGCAGGGTCTCGAGATCGTGCTCACCGAAGGGGCCAAGGAGCTCCTCGCCAAGAAGGGCTACGACCCGCAGCTCGGTGCCCGGCCGCTCCGTCGCTCGATTCAGCGCCTCCTGGAGGACGCTCTCGCCGAGAAGATGCTCTACAGCGAGTTCTCGGCCGGATCGACGGTCCTGGTAGACGTCGACGAGGAGGATCCCGAGATCCTCTCCTTCGGCGGCGTCGACACCCCAAACGCACCTCCCGTAGAGCTAGCGGACAGCGAGGGATAGGCGAGGCAAAGCCTCGCCGGCCATCGGCCATCGGCCAGAGCGACCCTTTCTTGCCCTCCGTAGCGACGCGGAGCCCCTTTCGTCTCCCCTCCCGCGGAGCGAAGCGGAGCGGGAGGGGAAGGAACCGTTCTGGCCGTCGACTGTTGACTGTTGACCGTTGACTACTCTGCCGCTCCATGACCGTGACCAACAAGCGGACGTCCCCCGTCGTCGTCCTCGCCATCCTCGGCGGGGCCTATGTGGCGGCGCAGATGATGGCCGACATTGCGAGCCTCAAGATCATCTCCGTCTTCGGATACGCCGTGGACGCCGGCACGCTCGTGTATCCGTTCACGTTCACGTTGCGGGACATGGTGCACAAGCTGGCCGGCAAGCAGGTCGCCCGGGCACTCATCTTTGCCGCCGCCGCCATCAATGCCGGCATGGCGCTGCTGTTCTGGGTGGTATCTGAGTGGAACGGCGACCCGAGCGTCGGCGAGCAACTCGCGTTTGGCGACGTCCTCGCGCCGGTGTGGCGCATCGTGCTGGCCTCGATTGTGGCCGAGGTGATCTCCGAGCTCATCGATACCGAGGCCTATTCGAGGTGGGTTGACCGCTTCGGGTCCCGGCTGCAGTGGGGGCGCGTTCTGTCGTCAAACGCAGTGGCGCTCCCCATCGACTCGGCGATCTTCGTACTCATCGCGTTCGCCGGGGATCTCTCCGGCTCGGCCATGTGGGAGATCTTCTGGCTCAATGTGATCTTCAAGGGAGTGGTCACCATCATCTCGCTCCCATGGATCTACCTGGTGAAGCCGGCGCCGTCCGACTCGACGTTCTAACTGGTCGTGCAGTTAGACTCCCTTGCGGAGACGGATCAGGTCTCCCAACCCATTGAATTCAGGAGGATTCCATCTCATGAGGAGAAGCAAGACGCTCATCGCGCTCTTCGCCGTCATTGCCCTTATCGCAGCAGCCTGCGGCGGCGATGATGAGGGAGGCGGCGAGGATGAGGTATTGATCTGTGAAGTAACCGACGTCGGCGGAGTTGACGATAAGGGCTTCAACGCCTCGGCATGGGCGGGCGCCCAGCGGGCCGCCGCCGATTTCGGTGGCGAGGCCAAGGTGCTCGAGTCCCAGGCCGAGACCGACTACGAAGTGAACCTCAACTCGTTCGTCGATCAGGACTGCGACATCATTGTGACCGTCGGCTTCCTGCTCGGTGACGCCACCCAGACGGCTGCCAACGCCAACCCCGACTCGAAGTTCACGATCGTTGACTTCGCGTACGGAAACAACGACGACGGCTCGCCTCAGATCACGAACGCCAACGTGAAGGGTCTCGTGTTCAACACGGACGAGGCGGCCTTCCTGGCCGGATACGTGGCCGCCGGAACCACGGCGACCGGCACGGTCGGTACCTTCGGAGGAATCAACATTCCGCCGGTGACCATCTTCATGGACGGTTTCGTTCGTGGCGTCAGGCACTACAACAGTGTCAAGGGAACCAGCGTCAATGTGCTCGGTTGGGATCCGGACACGGCTGAGGGCTCGTTCACGAACAACTTCGAAAGCCTCGACGATGGCCGGGCGTTTGCCCAGAACCTCGTCGACGAGGGTGCCGATATCGTGATGCCGGTCGCCGGACCCGTCGGTCTCGGATCGGCTGCGCTCGCCTCCGAGCTCGGCAACGTGTACATCGTCGGTGTTGATGTCGACGGCTACGAAGCCGATGCCAACAACAGCTCCGTGTACCTGACGTCGGTGTTGAAGCGCATCGACAACGCCGTGTACGCAGCTGCGGATGAGACGATCAACGGCACGTTCAGCGATGAGCTCTACGTGGGTCAACTCTCCAATGAGGGCGTCGGGCTTGCCCCGTACCACGATCTCGCCGGGATGGTACCTTCGGACCTCCAGGCCGAGGTGGAAGCGCTCAGGGCCGACATCATCAGCGGTGCGGTAGACGTCAAGAGCTAGAGAACTCGAACCGACGGAAGCCCCCTCTCCGGAGGGGGCTTCCTCGCGCCTGGAGTCCGCTGGCGAAGCGTGAATACCGGGCACTAGGCTGGCCGAACATTGCCAGACACCATGTGGAGGGCCCGGTGGAGCTAGAGCTCAGAGGAATCACCAAGCGATTCCCCGGCGTGCTCGCTAACGACAATGTGAACCTCACCGTCCGGACCGGCGAGATCCTCTGCCTGCTGGGCGAGAACGGGGCCGGCAAGTCGACCCTTATGAACATCGTGTACGGCCTCTACTCGGCCACCGAGGGGGACATCCTCATCGACGGCGAGGTCCGCGAGTTCGACGGCCCCGGCGATGCCATTGCCGCCGGCATCGGCATGGTCCACCAGCACTTCATGCTGGTTCCCGTCTTCAGTGTGGCCGAGAATGTCGTCCTCGGCGTCGAGCCCACCCGGGGGACCGGCGGTATTCTCGACATGGGTGAGGCCCGCCAGGATGTGCGGGACATCTCCGCGCAGTACAACCTCGAGGTGGATCCTGACGCCATCATCGAGGAGCTTCCGGTCGGTATCCAGCAGCGGGTCGAGATCATCAAGGTGCTGTTCCGGGACGCCGAGATTCTCGTCTTCGATGAGCCCACCGCCGTCCTTACCCCCCAGGAGGTGGAGGAGTTCTTTGGGATCATCCGCAACCTCAAGGCCGACGGCAAGGGCATCGTTTTCATCACCCACAAGCTCAAGGAGGTCCTCGAGATCTCCGATCGCATTGCCGTCCTCCGCCGGGGTGCGGTCGTCGGCGAGGCCGATCGCCTTCGCCGTCGCCGCCCCGAACCGCTCGCAGGTC
>SHLN01000026.1 GCA_004283105.1 Acidimicrobiia bacterium | reverse complement strand
AACGGTCAACGGTCAACGGTCAACGGCAAGAACGCGTAGTCGTCATCGTCGACAGTCTGGGGTCTGGGGTCTGGGGTCTGAGGACTTGGGACTGACGTTTACTCTTCCCCCCATGCAGCTTCAGGACTTCGACTACGAATTGCCGGCGGAGGCAATCGCCCAGGTTCCGGTTGAACCGCGCGATGCGTCCCGGTTGCTTGTTGCCGGGGAGACGCTCGTCGATACGACGTTCGATCGACTCGTCGACTTCTTGCAGCCGGGCGACCTGCTCGTCCGCAATGCCACCCGGGTCAGAGCAGCCCGTCTCAAAGGCACGCGACCGACCGGGGGTGCCGTCGAGTTGCTCCTCCTCAGCGGGGCCGGTCCCGAGTGGGATGCCCTGGCCCGGCCGGCTCGGAAGCTCCGGCCCGGGATGCGTCTCGACTTTGAGTCGCTCACCGGCGAGGTTGTCGATGTTGAAGGGGAAGGGCGCGTACGGGTGCGGCTTGCCACTGCCGACGATATCCCAATCGAGGATCTCATTGCGGCGGTAGGCACCGTGCCCTTTCCCCCCTACATCACGACCGGTCCGTCCGATCCGGACCGTTATCAGACGGTCTACGCGTCTCGTGTCGGCTCAGCTGCCGCCCCGACCGCGGGTCTGCATTTCACCGAGGACCTCCTCGCCGCTTTGGCCGGCCGTGGCGTCGGCTTCGCCGATGTGCTGCTCGACATCGGTCTCGATACATTCCGGCCTATCGCGGTTTCCGCTGTCGAAGAGCACCGGATGCATGAAGAACGCTACGAGATACCAGCCGAGACGGTGTCGGCCATCGAAGAGGCAAAGCACGGGGGCGGACGGGTCATCGCGGTGGGAACCACAGTCGTGCGGGCCCTGGAATCGGCGGCGTCCGGAGGCAGTCTTGCGGTAGGCGCCGGTTCGACCGACCTCTTCATCCGACCCGGATACCGTGTGCGGATGGTCGATGCCCTGCTCACGAACTTCCACATGCCGCGGTCGAGCCTCATCGTCATGCTGGCGGCCCTGCTGCCGGATTGGCGCCGTGTCTACGCCCACGCCCTGGCGGGCGGCTACCGGTTCCTGTCCTTCGGCGACGCCATGTTTGTTCCTTCTATTCCGGCCGGCGAGGGGGAAGTATGAGCGTCCGGTGGGAGAAACTTGCCGAAAGCGATCGGGCCAGACTCGGTCGGCTGCAGACGCCACACGGACCGGTCGATACGCCTGCCTTCATGCCGGTCGGAACGAGAGCAAGTGTGAAGGCGCTCGATAGCGCAGACCTCGAAACGCTCGGCGCCGAGATGATGCTGGCCAACACCTATCACCTCATGCTGCGGCCGGGAGCCGAGCTCATCGACGGTCTCGGAGGTCTGCACGGGTTCGCCCGCTGGCCACACCCCATGCTCACCGACTCCGGCGGGTATCAGGTGTTCTCGCTGGCGCCGAAGGTCACCGAAGACGGGGTGGCGTTCAAGTCCACGTACGACGGAGATCGGGTGTTTCTCACTCCGGAGGGCTCGGTTGCCGTTCAACAACTGCTCGGCGCCGACATCGCCATGCAACTCGACGTGCTGGTGGGCCTGCCGGCGCCTCGGGCCGAGGTGGAGGCGGCGATGGAGCGCACGCTGCGGTGGGGTGAACGCTCCCTGGACGCCCACACGCGAGCCGATCAGGCTCTGTTCGGGATTGTCCAGGGGGGCGTCGACCCGGAAATGCGGGCAGCGAGCGCCGCGGCCACGGCCGACCTCGGGTTTCCCGGCTTCGGGATCGGCGGCCTCTCCGTGGGGGAGGGGAGTGAGGATCGGAACATGGCCATAGACGCGACCGTGGCAGAGCTGCCCGATGGGAAGGTTCGCTACGTGATGGGCCTCGGGGACACCGAGGGAGTCCTCGATGCCATCGCCCGGGGGTGCGATCTGTTCGACTGTGTGTGGCCGACCCGGTTGGCCCGCCACGGGAAGGTGTTCACCGCCGCCGGCGACTATTCGATCAAACGGGCCGAATTCGCCGAGGATGATCGTCCCCTGGAGGAGGGGTGTGACTGTCTGGCCTGTAGCCGGTACAGCCGGGCCTACCTGCGCCACCTGAAGCGGACCGGCGAGCTATCGGCTCAGCGGCTCCTCAGCATCCACAATCTCCGTTATACGATGCGTCTCATGAGCGGCATACGGGACGCAATAGAGCACGATCGATTCGAAGAGTTTCGGGCAGAGCGCGCCGACCGCCGCTCGGCTTAGTAGCCTCCATCCGTCATGCTCATTGCACAGAACTCCGGCGAAGCCGCCAGCGGCGCGTTCAACCTCATCCTCATCATCGTGGTATTCGGGGGCCTGTTCCTATTCATGAGCCTGCGGCAGCGAAAGCGGCTCAGGGAGCGGAACGAGTTTCTCGCCACGCTCAAGGTCGGCGACACAGTGCGGTCCTACGGAGGCGTCCTCGGCACCATCGAGTCGATCGACGATGAAGAGGCCGTGATGGTGACCGAAGGGACCCGGCTCCGGCTGGTCCGGGCCGCGATTGCGGCCAGGGTGAGCTCCGAGTGACCGCCTGGCAGGGTGATCGCGTACCGGAGACTGAACCGGTCAAGAACGTGCGCCTCCGGCGCTTTCTGTCGATCGGTGTCATCGTCGCGCTCGGCTGGGGTGGTCTGGCGGCGGTGTACGCCACCGACACGACACCCAAGCTGGGCCTCGATCTCGCCGGAGGGACCTCCGTCATCCTGAAAGCACCCGACGGCACCTCGAGTGAGTCGCTCGATCAGGCCGTCAATGTGATGCGCAAGCGCATCGAAGCGCTCGGCAACGTTCAGGAGCCGGTGATTCAGGTGGCCGGGAGCAACAACATCATCGTGCAACTCCCCGGCGTGACCGACCGGGAGCGGGCCCTCGAGGCGATCGGATCGACCGGCCAGCTGTCGTTTCGCCCCGTCGCCAACGACGGCGCCTTTGGTCCGGTGGGAGAACCCATCGATGCCTCCGACGACGACCCCACCCAGCCCGCCGTGCTCGCCAACATCGACCCGCTCGAAGGGCCTCTCTCGGTGGAACCCGCCTTTGCGCTCGGAGGCGACATCACCGACGCCACGGCGGTGTTCAACCTCGGATGGGCGGTCTCGCTCGACTTCACGAGCGAAGGCGATGACAAGTTCGCTGCTGCCACCCGGGAAGCTGCCTCCTACCCGCTCGGCGATCCGCGCCGGCGGTTCGCCATCGTGCTGGACGGGACGGTCATTTCGGCTCCACAGGTTGCCGCCGATGTCGACCCCAACGTCGGTATCTCGGGCGGAGCACAGATCACGATGGGCAGTGTCGACAACGCCGAACAGGAAGCCCGCGATCTCGAGATCGTGCTCAAGTTCGGAGCCTTACCCGTGGTCCTGGAGCAGGAGCAGATCAAGTCGGTGTCGGCTTCGCTGGGACGGGATTCGCTCGACGCAGGGCTCATCGCCGGGTTCGGCGGCCTGGCGCTCGTGGCCGTCGCCATGGTCTTCTATTACCGAATCCTCGGCCTCGTGACCGTGCTGGGCCTCTCCATCTTCGGTTCGCTGGTGGTCGGCTCCTACTCGGTCCTCGGAGCCAGCCAGGGTCTCACCCTCACCCTCGCCGGCGTCGCAGGCATCATCGTCTCTGTCGGGATCACCTCGGACTCGTACATCGTGTATTTCGAGCGCATCAAGGAAGAGATCCGCCACGGACGGACCGTCGAAGACGCGGTCGGTGAGGGGTTCAGCCGGGCCTTTCAGACCATTCTCACCGCCGACACGGTGTCCTTTACCGGCGCCATTCTCCTGTGGTTCCTGGCGATCGGGCCGGTGAAAGGGTTTGCCCTCGCTCTCGGTCTCGCAACGCTGATCGACGTCTTCGTCGCGTTCTTCTTCACCCGCAATGCCGTGGCGCTGCTCGCCCCGACCCGCCTCGGTGATGGCGGCAAGTTCAGCATCCGCGGGACGACCGGCAAGGACCTGACGGAGGCACCGGCATGAGCGTCGTATCCCGCCTCTATCGAAATGAGACCGAGTTCGACTTCGTCGGTCGCAAACGAATCGGCTTCACCATTTCGGCCATCCTGCTGACGTTGTCGATCGGGTCGTTGCTAGTGAGGGGTCTCAATCTGGGAGTCGATTTCGAGGGCGGCACGGTGATCGAAGTCACAAACGAGGTAGGCGCGACCGTGACCGACGTCCGCGACGCCCTCCGACCGTTCGGCCTGGAGACGGCCACCGTCCAGCTCACGAGCTCGGTCGACATCGACGGAATCCGGGTCGAGTCCGAGATCATCGACGACCTGGTCGAGCGGGAGAACGTCGTTTCGGCCGTTTCGGCTGTTGCCGGGGTCGACCCGACGGCGGCCAACGTGACTGCGGTCGGGCCCGCCTTCGGCCAGGAGATCACTGAGTCGGCCATCCGGGCCCTCATCATCTTCCTCATCGTGGTCGCGCTGTTCATTGCCTGGCGGTTCGAGTGGAAGATGGCCCTGGCCGGTCTGGCCGCCCTGTTCCACGACCTCATCCTTACTGCCGGTGTCTACTCGATCACCGGGTTCGAGGTCACGCCGTCGACGGTGATAGCCATCCTCACCATCCTCGGCTATTCGCTCTACGACACCGTCGTTGTGTTCGACAAGATCGTCGAGACGGTGGAGATCAGCCAGGGGCGGCGATCGCTCGCGCAAATCATCAACGACTCGATGAACACCGTCCTCATGCGCTCGCTCAACACATCCCTCACGAGCCTGCTGCCGGTGGGCAGTCTTCTGTTCGTCGGATCAATCCTGCTCGGGGCCACGACGCTGCGCGAGTTTGCCCTCGCTCTGTTCGTGGGTGTGGCGGCCGGCACCTATTCCTCCATCTTCGTAGCCGCCCCGTTTCTGGCCACCTGGAAGGCCAACGAGCCGGAGTGGCAGGAGATCGAGACGGCTCCGGCCCCGAAACCCGAGCACGCTCCACCGCCCAAGCAGCCAAAGAAGCCCAAGCAGTCCAACCCGAAGACGTCCCCGGCCGGCCCGCCCGCCACCGGGCCGAAGCCGCGTCCTCCCAAGAAGGGCAGAGGCGGGAAGCGGTAGTTCCTGGTTCCTGGTTCCTGGTTCCTCGTCACGAGTTGTGATCCGGTCGAAGTCGAAGTCGAAGTCGAAGTGGAGGTCGGCTCTCGAAAGCGCGTATGCGGCCCCCGAACCTGGATGTATGCTCATCGGGTGAAAGCGATTACTGATCTCATCCGTGATATCCCGGACTTCCCAGAGCCCGGGATCATGTTCAAAGACATCACGCCACTGCTGGCCGATCACAACGGGCTTCAGATCGCCGTCGGGGCGCTCGTTGAGCACTATCGCGAGGCCGACGTCACCCTCGTCGCCGGGATCGAATCGCGCGGCTTCATCTTCGCCACCCCCATTGCCCTCAGCCTGGGCGCCGGCTTCGTCCCGATCCGCAAGCCGGGCAAACTCCCGTACGACGTGATCACCGAGGAATACGAGCTCGAGTACGGGACCGATTCGCTGGAAATACACCGGGACGCCGTGCAGCCGGGAGATCGCGTGGTGATCATCGACGATGTCCTCGCCACGGGGGGAACAGCTATTACCGCCGCCAAGCTCATTGAGCATCTCGGTGCAACCGTGGCCGGTATCGGCGTGATGGTGGAGCTCGGGTACCTGGGAGGCCGCGCCCGGTTGGACGGGTACGACCTCATTTCGCTCGTTCAGTATGAGCAGCCCTGAGCCGACGGCACTCTCTGCACCACGAGAGGCGTTCGATCAGGTAATCGAGGCATACCTCGAGTATCGCCCGGGTGCTTCCGTCGACATGCTCGAGCGTGCCTTCGAGCTGGCCGACCGAATGCACGCCGAGCAGACCCGCAAGACCGGCGAAGCGTTCATTTTCCATCCGCTGGCAGTCACCCAGTTGCTCGCCGAATACGGCCTCGACGAGGCAACCCTCGCCGCCGGCATCCTCCACGACACCGTCGAGGACACGGCGCTCGATCTCGAAGATCTGAGGCGCGAATTCGGAAACGAGATTGCCGACCTCATCGACGGAGTAACCAAGCTGGATCGTGTCGAGTTCGAGGACAGAGATGAGGCCCAGGCAGCAACCATCCGCAAGATGGTCATCGCCATGGCCGACGACGTTCGTGTCCTCGTGATCAAGCTGGCCGATCGGCTTCACAACATCCGCACGCTCGGGCCATTTGCACCCGAGAAGCAGGAGCGGATCGCTCACGAAACGCTCGAGGTGTATGCCCCTCTTGCCCACCGCCTCGGGATGCAGGAGATCAAGCACGAGATGGAGGACAGCTGCTTTGCCATTCTCCACCCGCGTCGCAATCGGGAGATCCGGGAGCTATTGGCCAAGCGGGCGCCCGCCCGGGAAGGCGTCATTGAGGCGGCCACCCGCGAGGTATCGGGAGCCCTCGACAAGGCGAGCATTACCGCAGCGGTGACGGGCCGGCCCAAGCACCCGTACTCCATCTATCGCAAGATGATCGAGACCGGCTCCTCGTTCGAAGAGCTCCACGACCTCATCGGCATCCGGATCATCACCGACGACATCACCGACTGCTACGGGGCGCTCGGGGTCGTGCATACGCTGTGGCCACCGGTCCACGGCCGCTTCAAGGACTACATCGCCACCCCCAAGTTCAATCTCTACCAGAGCCTGCACACGACCGTGGTCGGGCCGGCCGGCAAACCGCTCGAAGTCCAGATCCGTACCCGCGACATGCACGCCCGGGCCGAGCGCGGGGTCGCCGCCCACTGGGGCTACAAGGAGGGCGCCGCCCCGGGGGAACTGGCCTGGATGGCCGACATCCACTTCCTGCGCGAGACCTACGACAATCCCGAGGAGTTCCTCGCCGGTCTCAAGATCGACCTGTATCGGGACGAGGTCTTTGCCGTCACTCCAAAAGGCAAAGTCCTGACCCTTCCAAAGGGCGCAACGCCGGTCGATTTCGCCTACGCCATTCACACCGAGGTCGGCCATCGCTGCGTCGGCGCCAAGGTGAATGGACGCCTCGTCGCCCTCAACACCCAGCTCAAGTCGGGTGACATCGTCGAGATCAGCACGTCCCGATCACAGTCCGCGCACCCGAGTCGCGACTGGCTCAAGTTCGCCCAGACTTCCCGTGCCGCCGCCAAGATTCGCCAATGGTTCAATCGGGAGCGGCGCCATGAGGCGCTCAGCAGCGGGAAAGAACAGATACTGAGCGCGGTGGCGCGAGAGGGGCTTGGGCTCACCGGGAGCCGTCGCGACCGGTTGCTCGAAGAAGTCGGCCATGGGCTGAGCTACCAGGACCTCGAGGCGCTCTATGCGGCGGTCGGTGAAGGCAACGTCTCTTCTGCCTCCGTCGTTGCGCGGCTCGTCCGTCTCGTGCGACCGGACGAAGCCGCCGAAGACATAGCCGAACTACTCCCCGTTCGATCGCGCTTTCCACAGCGGCTCATGCCCGACGTGGTGGTCGAGGGCCACGAGGACCTGGCAGTTCGTATTGCCCGCTGCTGCGCACCGGTACCGGGAGATGAGATCGTCGGGTTCGTCACGGTGGGAGGCGGTGTTTCGGTGCATCGGGCCGACTGCACCAATCTGGGCGATCTCGCGGAGCGGTCCGAGCGCATGATCGACGTCACCTGGTCTCAGACCGGAGGGGCCTCATTTGCCGTCTGGATCCAGGTGGAAGCACTGGATCGGACGGGGCTGTTACGCGACGTCACTGCGGTGCTATCCGATCTCGGAGCGAACATCTTGACGTCGTCATCGGTGGTGCGGCCCGACCGGACGGCCACGCTCCGATACGAGGTCGAGTTCTCTGATCCCAACCAGCTGGAGCAGGCGATTGCCGACCTGCGGGATCTCGACGGTATCTACGACGCTTCCCGACTCCTCACCGGGGACTAGTCACTCCGCCACTGGTGGAGATGACGCAGCCATTTCCTTCACTTTTGGTGGTTGGTCGCCGATGTAAACGGCATGAACTCATTCGACCGCCGTGACGGCGGGTTCACGCTGATCGAAGCAGCGGTGGCTCTGCTCATCGCAACGTTTATCTTCGTTGCCCTTGGGCAGACGATCGCGACGGCGTTGCGCGCCTCGGGAGAACGCCGGCTCGAGCAGCAAGCGTCGGCCTTGACGGCGGAGGTCGCCGAAGCGGTTCGAAGTATGACGTTTGAACAGGTAGCTCTGCTTCCCTCAACGAGCGATCCAACGCGGCTCCCGGGCACCACATTCGACCCCGGCACCGGTGCGGAAGTCATCGTCGAGGACTCGGCCGCCGGTATTTCTGCGCAGGTAACGACGGAAACCTTCAACACCGTTACCTACACGCTCACCCGCTATATCACCTGGGTCGATGATGATCCACTCGACTCAAAGGCACAGGACTACAAGCGGCTCACCGTGGTCGCCAATTGGGATTCGGGGGGCCAGGCGCGTGCCGAGGAGTTGGAAACTCTGATCGCTCTCCAGCAAGCCGAGGCGGGCACGTCCAATCCCACCTACGGGGCAGCCTTCGACCCGCCGTTCGCATCCGAGTTCGGCAAAGAGGAATCCGATGTTGTGATCGGCCATACGATTACCAACATCGGCAACCGAGATGACCGGTTCGATATCACGGTCGTCAACGACCTCGGGTGGCCGGTCAGCGTCCGCGAGGCGGCTACGGGAACGGCGCTCGTCGATTCGACGGGAAACGGTATCCCTGATACCGGCCTCCTTCTGCCGAGTCCCGACGCTGGATCGACGGTCGACATCGAAGTCGTCGTCAGCATTCCGGCCGGCACGGCATTTGGCGAGCGGTCTGTCACGATCATCGAAGCCACCTCGGCCACCGATCCCGACAGTTCGTCGTCGGCAAGTGATCGCGTGACCTCGACCGGGGCATTTGCCTCCGTCGACGTTGACCTCTTCCTCAAGAGCGGCATGGGGCTGAGTGGCGTGGCGCCCGTGGGTTCGCCTTCCACTGTTGCGGGTGAGAACGGAACCACGTTTAGCTGGTCCGGAGTAGCTCCCGAAAGCCTCAGCGCGGCGTCAGACGGCACCCTCGAGCTCTATGTGACGCGGCGGGGAACGTGTGCTGCGGGGACCATCGCCTTTACCGCCAGCGTGGGGACCATCGGGACCGGCACATGGGCGAGCGTGCCATCCGGGGACATCGGTGTCTCAACGTGTGATCCGGTGCTTGCGACGGTCGTTCTGCCGATCGACGGTGCGCTCCTCCCGGCCGGCGATACGATCTTCGTGCAGATCGACATCACCAAGGTGAGCGGCGGTGCGAAGGCCAAACGGGGCCTCACCGTAGCTTTCGACGGACTCAGCGCCGCCTCCAATCTCGCTTTCAAGGCGGTCAGGCCATGAAGCGGATCCAGTACGGCTCAGACGACGGGATCACCATTGTCGAGTTGGCGATCTCCTCATTCATCCTCCTCATCATCGGCGCCATCATGCTGACGGCGCTGCTGATGGTTGCCCGCACCAATGAGGCGGTGGCTCAGGACACCGAGTCGCTGACGACGGCCCGAATCGCCCGCCACCGTCTGGAGCAAGAGATCCGTCAAGCGGACGCGGTCTTGCCCACTTCGAGCTCTACCTCGATCGACCTGTGGCTCGACGAAAACAACGACGACATCCAGGACCCCAACGAGCTCATCACCTGGGCGTTCAAGGACCTGGACGGCACCCCCGGCGGCAAGGCCCAGCTGGTGCGGTCGGTCGCGGACACGGCAATCGGGGATCGCGTCGACGGGATCCACTATCGCTCGCCCGCCGGCGGTGCGTACTCGCCATTCACCTACTCGGGTACTCCCCCCGCCGTCCAGCAAGTCACGCTCACGCTCATCGTCGAACCGGAGTCTGACTCCGGCGGAGGCGAGTCGGTCACCCTGGAGAGCACGGTGACACCTCGCAATACGAATTGAATCAAGGAATCGAAAGGGCACGTCATGAATAACCACGAACATCGTTCGAGAAGGGCGTTCTTCCAACGTCTGTTGCGCAGCGATGACGACGGTGTCGCAATCATCACGGTCACGCTCGTCGGGGTGGCGGTGGCGGGCATCGTGGCGGTGCTCGCCATCAACACGGTTCGAAACTATCGCGAGAGCCGGGAAGAGCGCCAGGTCGGTGAAGTCCTGCTGCTGGCGGAAGCTGGTCTAGATGAGGCCATCTTCGAGTTGAATCAGGACAACACTTATTCAACCGTTGGAGCCATGCCCGGGGCCCTCGATGCGGCGGGCGAGGAGGCATGGGTGCGGAGCCAGGCAGCCGGGATGGCCACGATTCCGGGTGAGAACGGCGAGTACGTGATCATCAAGCCCGAAGGCTCCGACGTGGTCTACTCGGTCGCCTACACCCCTGCCCGCGAGGTGCCAAGCGCACAGGTGCAGGTTCTCAAAGCCGACCTCTACCTCGAGCCTCCGACGCCCGGGTCGCCATACCTCCCGAGCCGTGGGTTTTCGTCGGCCGGCAATCTCACCATCGGGAACTCCGGGTCGGCCGGCGTGTACGGGACGGCCGGCGGAGTTCATGCCAACGGCATCCTGTCTCAGGGTGGCTCGGCGACCGTGCTGGGCTGTGCGACGGCCTACGGCCCCAATGACTTCGCGGCCAGCAATCCTCCGGGATGCGGCCCGGCGACCGGATACTTCGAGCCGATTCCGGAAGTCGAGCCGCTGCTGTTTCACTCGCTCTCCATGTTTGACCTCTGTGTGGAGGGGGGAGTAGGGGTGGTGCGGGCAGGTCCCGCTCACAGCGACCCCGCCAAGCAGGGCGCCAACGGCCTGCCGTGCAGTGGAGAGAAGGTGGGCAGCCCCGGCGACGTTGGTTGGCAGCTCAAGCCAGCCGGTTGGTCCTATCAGGGTGGGGCAGGGGTCTTCTTCGTGAACGGAGGCCAGGTAGGTATCGATCGCGACTCCGGGACCGGAGTCAACGGTGCCACGATCATCACGGCTGCAAGCAACGAAGCCACCCTCACGTGCAACACTGCCACCCGGGTCGGAAATGTCGCCGATGGCGACATCGAGATCGCCGGTGGCGTGCAACTGACCCCTCATCCGTCGGCCGGGGATCTGGCCCTGGTTGCGGGTCGTGACATCCGGGCACGGGGTAACGCCAACGTCTGGGGCGCGCTGCTCGCCCGTGAGCAGATCGGCCTGGGAGGAACACCGGGTGCCAACAACGCACTCATCGGAAGTTCACCCTGCCACACGCCCGGGTCGCCGATCGCCAGGAATGAGTTCTCGGGCGATGCCTCCATCACGTACAACGGTGGTCTCTCCATCCCGAACTACGGCGTTCTCAACCCGGTGTGGAACGTGAGCATCGACCGCTGGTCCGAGCTCTAGACAACCGAAGAATCCGCTACCGCAGGAGCCCGGCGTGATGCCGGGCTCCTGTACGTTCGGGGTACGCTGCCGGGATGCTCATCGACTCTCGTGAACTGTGGCTCGCCGGCACCAATTGCTACGTGCTGGCCCCCGAGCGCGGCGGCCCGGCGGTAGTAGTCGATGCGCCACCCGACCCCGACGGTATCGGCCGGCTGTTGCGCGCCCACGACCTCACGCCCGTCGCGCTCCTCCTCACCCATGCCCATATCGATCATCTCGGCGGCGCGGGGTCCGTTGCCCGCAGCCACGGGGTCACCGCCTACCTTCACCCCGATGACGGCTGGCTGGCCGAGTCTCCCGAGGACCAGCTGAGGAGCTTGTTCGGGATGGTTCCTCCCGGCGACTACGAGCCGCCCGAGCGTTATGCCGACCTGGCCGACGGCCAGCAGCTTGCCCTGGCCGACGTCCAACTCACGGTGCTCCACACGCCCGGCCACACACCGGGCCACTGCTGCTTCCTGCTCGAGTCTGAGGGGCTCCTGTTTTCCGGAGATCAGCTGTTTGCCGGATCGGTTGGCCGCACAGACCTGCCCGGCGGGGACTGGGACACGCTGCTGACATCGATGAAGGAGCAGGTGCTTTCTCTCGACGACGAGATTGAGGTCCTTCCGGGTCACGGGCCCGCCACTACGATTGGGCGCGAACGCCGCACCAACCCCTTCCTGCAAGGCCTCGCATGAGCTTCCGCCCGCCCAAGGGCACCGACGACATCCTCCCGCCCGACTCCCGTATGTGGCGCCGGGTGTTGCGCGCCTTTGACGACCTTGCCGAACGATACGGCTACGACCTCATCGTCTACCCGGTCTTCGACTCGACCGACGTCTTTGAACGAGGCGTCGGCGAGGGCACAGATGTCGTCCAGAAGGAGATGTACACGTTCCAGGACCGGGGAGGACGATCGATCACCCTTCGCCCGGAGGCAACCGCTTCGGTAGTCCGGGCCTATCTCGCTTCGGGGAGCCAGATCCCCATGAAGCTCGCCTACGCCGGGCCCATGTTCCGCTACGAACGCCCTCAGGCGGGGCGGCGGCGCCAGTTCTGGCAGGTAGGCGTCGAATACCTCGGCGAAGACTCACCGGCGGCCGATGTCGAAGTCATCGAACTGGGCTACCGCTTCTACGAGACCATCGGACTAACCGGCCTGGAAGTCCAGCTCAACACTCTCGGCGATCCCGCCAGCCGGGCCGCTCACCGAGAGGCGCTCGTCTCATTCCTCACCAGCATTGAGGACGATTTGAGTTCCGACAGCCGCGGTCGCATTGCCACCAATCCGCTGCGCGTGTTCGACTCGAAGGAGGACAGGCACAAGCTGTCCGGCGCTCCCATGCCGTTCAACTACCTCAGCACCGAATCGGCCGATCACTATGCCCACGTCAAGCGCGGACTCGACCGGGCGGGCGTTCCCTACGTCGAGAACCCGCTTCTCGTCCGTGGCCTCGATTACTACACCCGCACAGTTTTCGAGTACGTGGCGACCGATCTCGACGTCGCTCAGAATGCCGTCGGCGGGGGCGGCCGCTACGACCAGCTCGCCGAAGTTCTGGGCGGTCGGCACGTGCCGGCCGTTGGATTCAGCCTTGGGATCGATCGGATCGTCCTGGCCCTTGGGGATGAGGCCGAGCCGGTTCCGGCGCTCGACGCGTTCGTTGTGGTGGCCGACGAGGTGCGGCGCGACCTGGCAATCGGCCTCGTGCGCGAACTCCGAGCGGGGTCGCTCCGGGTGGACATGGAGCCGACGCCGAGGTCGGTCAAGGCCCAGTTCAAGGCGGCCGACCGCCGGCGAGCCCACAGCGCCATCGTGGTCGGGGACGAGTGGGAGGCAGGCGAGGTAACGATACGGAACCTCGCGACCGGAGGAGAGGCGCGGGTCTCACTCGAGGCGGGCGCGATCATCAGTCACATTCAATCGGGAAGCGAGCGCGCATGACCTATCGAGATACGAGCGCAGGGGAACTCACTGCCGCCGACGCAGGCCGAACCGTCCAACTGGCGGGGTGGGCCCAGCGAATACGCGATCAGGGCGGGGTGATGTTCATCGACTTGCGCGACGCCTCCGGCATCGTTCAGATCGTCGTCGACCCTGCCGTTCATCCGGCTGCCGTCGACCTGCGGCGGGAATTCTGCATTTCAGTTACCGGCGAGGTGGCGCCCCGGCCCGCAGGGAGCGAGAATCCCGACCTGGCCACCGGGGGAGTGGAAGTGGCCGTTTCGGCTTTGGCTGTGCTAGCCACCGCTCGTCCTCTCCCCTTTCAGCTCGACGAGCGGACCGAGGTCGACGAGCTCTTCCGGCTCCAATACCGGTACCTCGACATGCGCCGGCCCGGCGTCGCTGCCAATCTCCGGGCCCGCTCCGCGGCGGTCGCAGCTATGCGGAGGACACTCAATGCCGCCGGGTTTCTCGATGTCGAAACGCCGACCCTCATCAAGTCGACACCTGAGGGCGCCCGCGATGTGCTCGTACCGAGCCGCCTCCAGAAGGGCGACTTCTACGCCCTTCCGCAGAGCCCCCAGCTCTTCAAGCAGCTTCTCATGATCGGGGGGATCGAGCGCTACTACCAGATCGCCCGTTGTTACCGGGACGAGGACTTCCGATCGGATCGTCAGCTCGAGTTCTCACAGCTCGACATCGAAGGGTCCTTCTGGGGTCGCGATGACGTTCTCGCAACCATCGAAGCGGTTATGGTCGAGGTCGCTCGCGACGTGCGCGGCGTCGAGCTCACTACCCCGTTCCCTCGTCTCACCTACCACGAGTCCATGGACCGGTACGGAACCGACAAACCCGACCTCCGGTTCGAGATGGCCATTGAGGATCTGACCGATCTGTTCTCGTCAACAGAGTTCAAGGCATTCGCCGGGGCGGTCGAGGCCGGTGGAGTCATTCGGGGACTCAACGTCGGTCCGGCCGGGTTGAGCCGTGCCGGTTTGGACGCCCTCGTCGACGATGCCAAGGCAGCGGGCGCCGGCGGCCTTGTCTGGATGGTGGTTGAGGATGATGGCAGCCTCCGTTCGCCCGTGGCCAAGTTCCTGTCCGAGAACGAACTGGCCGATCTCACAGGCGCCCTATCCGGTTCACCGGGTGATCTCCTGCTGCTGGTGGCGGATCGGTGGAGGATCGCGGTCGAGGTCCTCGGTCGCTTCCGGGTCCGTTTCGGTTCGCCCGATGGCCACGACGAGCTCAATTTCCTCTGGGTGGTCGATTTCCCGGTCTTCGAAGAGACGGCCGGTGGAGACCTCGTTGCCGCCCATCACCCGTTCAGCGCGCCCGTCGACGTGGCGGAGATGGAGTCGAGCCCGGCTACTGCCATTGCCCAGGCCTACGATCTCGTGCTCAACGGCTCGGAGTTGGGCTCGGGGAGCGTGCGAATCCACGATCCGGCCACCCAGGAGAAGGTGTTCGAGATTCTCGGGATCAGTCCCGACGAGGCCGAGCGGCGGTTCGGGTGGTTCGTAGAGGCTCTCGGGTTTGGTACCCCTCCCCACGCCGGATTCGCCGTCGGGATCGCCCGGCTCGTCAGCATCCTTCAAGGTGAACCGAACATTCGGGAAGTCATCCCGTTTCCGAAGACTCAGACCGGTGTCGACCCCCTCACCGGATCCCCTTCACCGGTCGACGACTATCAGCTCATGGAGCTCGGTATCGACTTGCGGCCCGATGTGCGGGCGGCCCGCCTGGCCGCCGAGGAGTCCGGGGGAGACCAACCGGAAGGCTCCTGATGGCCGATCTGTTCGAAGCCGGACGTGAGCAGCTCCGCGAAGCTGCGCAGCCGCTGGCCGCCCGGATGCGCCCACGCACGCTGGACGAGGTGGTCGGGCAAGAGAGCCTGGTTGGGCCGGGGGCGGCATTCCGGACGGTGGTGGAGAGCGGTCGTCCACCAACGATGATCCTCTGGGGACCGCCCGGGACCGGAAAGACGACACTGGCGCGACTCATCGCTACCACCACCGATGGCTTCTTCGAGCAGCTGTCGGCCGTGTCGGCCGGAATCAAGGATGTGCGAGAGGTCCTCGCCAAGGGCAGACAGCGCCTCGGCGACGGACTGGGGAGAACGATCCTGTTCCTCGACGAGATCCACCGCTTCACCAAGGCGCAACAGGACGGCCTGCTGCCCGGGGTTGAAGACGGAACGATCATCCTGGTCGGAGCGACCACAGAGAACCCGTTCTTCGAGGTCAATTCCCCCCTCATCAGCCGATCGAGCCTGTTCCGGCTCTCGGCGCTCGAACCGGCCCATGTTCGTGCCCTCATCGACCGGGCCATGACAGACGATGAACGGGGTCTCGGTGATCTCGGAGTCGGCATCGACGATGACGCCGCCGACGAGCTGTCCGAACGGGTGGGCGGTGATGCCCGGCTGGCGCTCAACACACTCGAGACTGCCGCCACGCTCGTGGCGGGCAGGGGCGGGGTTGCGATTGCCCAGACCGACATCGAAGAGGCGCTCCAGCGACGGATCATTCGATACGACAAGGGCGGTGACCGCCACTACGACGTCATCTCGGCGTTCATCAAGAGCCTGCGCGGGTCCGATCCCGATGCGGCGGTGTACTGGCTGCACACGATGCTCGAAGCCGGCGAGGACCCCGAGTTCATCGTGCGCCGGATGATCATCCTTGCCTCCGAAGACGTCGGTCTGGCCGACTCGAGGGCGCTGGCAGTGGTGACAGACGCCGCCTACGCCCTCAGCTATGTCGGCCTGCCGGAAGCCGGCTACGCCCTCACCCATGCTGCCCTCTACCTGGCCCTGGCTCCGAAGTCGAACTCGATCACCCGCGCCATCGGAGCCGCCCGGGAAACGGTCAGGGCGAAAGCCACCACCGAGGTTCCCATCCACCTGCGGGGAACCGGCTATCCGGGGGCCAAACAGCTCGGCCACGGCGCCGGCTACCGCTACCCCCACGATGCACCAGCCGGTGTGATCGCCCAGCAGTACCTGCCCGACGACCTGAAGGACGCCATCCTCTACCGGCCCGGGCAGCTCGGAGAGGAGGCCGAACTGGCCGAGCAACAGGCCATTGCGGACGAGGTTCTGGGGAAAGAGAGGTAGCTGCTCGCTGCTCGCTGCTCGAGCGTCTGCCCCTTTCATCCCCCTCCCGGGAGGCGTAGCCGACTGGGAGGGGTCGGGG
>SHLN01000216.1 GCA_004283105.1 Acidimicrobiia bacterium | reverse complement strand
GCGCTTGAGGAAGTCGGCAGCGAAGACCGGGATCAACGCAAACAGCGCGATCCCAAGCGTGACCGCAACGACCATGGTCAGAGCGATCTGCCACTTCGGGATCTCGGCGTCGCCCTCTTCTTCGATCCCTGCCTTCTGAGCGGACCAGGACAGGGCCCGGAAGCCGAGGCTCAGCGACTCGACAAGCACCATGATCCCCCTGAAGAAGGGGATCTTGGCCAGCCTGGATCGGGAGGCAAGGCGCGGCAGCTCGCGGCTCATCGCCTCGATGACACCATCGGGGCGACGGACGGCCACGGCCCACCCGCCGGGCGCACGCATCATGACGCCCTCGAGCACGGCCTGGCCGCCAACGGAGGCGCCAGGCGGTCGAGACATCTAGGCCTCTGCAGGCTCCTCGGATGCGGCCTTGGTGGCTGCTTCCTCGGGTTCTACCTTGCTGGCCTTCTTGGACTTGGGAGTGGAGCCGCCGTAGCGCTTCCGGAACCGCTCGACGCGACCACCGGAGTCGACAAGCTTCTGCTTGCCCGTGAAGAAGGGGTGACACTCGTTACACAGCTCGACGTGGAGCTCCTCGACCGTAGAACGGGTCTGGAACGAGTTGCCGCACGAGCAAGTCACCGTGGTTTCGGTGTAGTTCGGATGGATGTCGGCTTTCATGTCGTGCTCCTCACTGCCCGCTCTTGGCTACCGAGGCCAGGAACTCTGCATTCGATTTCGTGCTGCGGAGCCGATCGATGAGGAGCTCGAGAGAGGCTCCTGGCTCCAACGCCAGCAGCACCCTTCGCAGCTTCCACACCTCGGTCAGCTCGTCTGGGGAGAACAGCAGTTCTTCCTTGCGTGTTCCCGACTGTTCGATGTCGATCGCCGGGTAGATGCGCTTGTCGGCGAGCTTACGGTCGAGCCGCAACTCCATGTTCCCGGTGCCCTTGAACTCCTCGAAGATCACCTCGTCCATGCGGGACCCGGTGTCGACCAGGGCTGTGGCCATGATCGTGAGGCTGCCGCCTTCCTCGATGTTGCGGGCTGCACCGAAGAACCGCTTCGGCGGATACAGCGCGGTCGAATCGACACCACCGGACAGGATGCGACCGGAGGCCGGGGTGGCGAGGTTGTGGGCCCGCGCCAACCGGGTGATCGAGTCGAGGACGATCACCACGTCGGTGCCTGCCTCGACGAGCCGCTTGGCACGCTCGATGGCCAGCTCCGACACCTGGGTGTGTTCCTCGGCAGGGCGATCGAAGGTGGAGTACACCACCTCGCCCTTGACCGAACGTTGCATGTCCGTGACCTCTTCGGGCCGCTCATCCACGAGTACGACCATCAGGTAGCACTCGGGGTTGTTGGCTGTGATGGAGTTGGCGATGTCCTTGAGGACGGTCGTCTTGCCCGCTTTCGGGGGAGACACGATGAGACCGCGCTGGCCCTTGCCGATGGGGCTGATGAGATCCATGATCCGTGCCGTCAGGTTGCCGCCCATGCCCTCGACTTCGAGACGAAGCCGCTGGTCCGGGAAGAGAGGTGTGAGGTCCGAGAACTTGGGCCGCTTGGCGGCTTCCTCGGGATCCATGCCGTTGACCGTGGCGGGGCGGTAGAGGGCCGGGAACTTCTCCTGGCCCCGAGCCGGACGAACCGGCCCGGAAACGATGTCGCCCTTACGGAGCCGGTTCTTGCGCACGAGGTTGGCCGGGACGTAGACGTCCTTGTCGCCAGGCAGATAGCCGGTGCAGCGGAGGAACCCGTAGCCTTCGGGGAGGATGTCGAGGATGCCCTCGCGAACCTCCAACTCGGACTCGTCGATCGGCTCTTGAGGCCGTCCACCACCGCGGCGGCGACGGCGTCGCCCCTCGCCCTGGCCTTGGCCCTGGCGCTGGCCTTGACCCTGACCGCGACCACCCTGTCCGCCCTGGCGCTGGGCACCGGACTGACGTGCTTCGGCCTTGGGCTCGCCATCGGAATCGCCGTTGGACGAAGGCTCGGGCAACATCTTCTCGTCGAACTTCTCCGCCTCCAAGATCTCGGCGATGAGCTTCGACTTCTGAAGACCGTCGTGGTCAACGTCGACCTCACCGGCCATCTTGCGGAGGTTGGCGAGACTCAGCTCTTGTAGCCGGGCTCTCGTCGTCGTCATTGGTGCTCCTCTCAGCAACAGAGCAAGGAATACAGGGCGTCAGCCCTTGGAAGAGTGTTCCCGGCGAACGCGCACGACGGCGGCGGTGTGTTGGGAACGAGCCAGATTGTAGACGGTGCCGGCCGAGAGTCAAAGAAGCCTTGGGCTAGAGGCCGACGAGGGCGAGCACGTCGTCGAGTCGGGCAGGCACCGGGTCGAGGTCCGGGAAGTCGGCGGAGGCGGTGTCGGGGTCCTTGAGCCCGTGTCCGGTGAGCGTGCACACGACCGGACCGGCGGGGAGATCGGATGCGTACTTGAGGACGCCGGCGACCGATGCGGCGGACGCCGGCTCACAGAAGACCCCTTCGCGACTCGCCAGGAGCCGATAGGCGTCGAGGATCTCCTCGTCGGTGACGCTGTCGATCCGGCCGTGGGATTCGTCGCGGGCGGCAACCGCCCCATCCCAGGAGGCAGGGTTGCCGATGCGGATCGCGGTGGCGATGGTCTCGGGGTCGTCGACCACCTCGCCGAGGACGATCGGGGCTGCTCCGGCTGCCTGGAACCCCCACATGGTGGGCGCCGCCTCGGCGGCCCGGTAGCCCTTCCAGTACGCGGTGATGTTCCCGGCATTGCCCACAGGGAGGGCGTGAACCGCAGGGGCAACCCCGAGCTGGTCCATCACCTCCCACGCCGCCGTCTGCTGGCCGTCGATCCGATACGGGTTGAGCGAGTTGACCAGGGCAACATCGTGACTCGATGTCAGCTCGAGCACGACAGCAAGGGCGTCGTCGAAGTTGCCGTCGATGGGGACGATGGTGGCGCCGTGAGCGATCGCCTGAGCCAGCTTGCCCCGGGCGATCTTCCCCGCCGGCAGCACCACGAAACAGGCGATCCCGGCACGTGCGGCGTAGGCCGCGGCCGACGCCGATGTGTTGCCGGTCGAGGCACAAGCCACGGCGCGAGCGCCGGACTCGATCGCTTTGGAGACGGCCAGCGTCATCCCCCTGTCCTTGAACGAACCCGTCGGGTTGGTGCCTTCGTACTTCACGTACACGTCGCGCGACGTCAGGCGGCTGACCTCGGGAACCGGTATCAGCGGCGTGTTGCCCTCACGCAAGGTGATGACGGGGGTTTCATCGCCGACCGGGAGCCGGTGCCGGAACTCCTCGATGAGTCCTTTCCAGGCGCTCATGCTTCGTCGCTGACCACGCGGATGACGGCAGCCACCTCGTGGACCACATCGAGAGCATCGACGGCTTCGACCGCCTTGCGTTGGCTCGACTCCGCGGCCCGGTGGGTGATGAGCAGCAACGAGGCGGTGTCATCCCTGCCCTCTTGACGAACCGACATGATGGACACACCGGCATCACCGAATGCCCCGGCGACCCTCGCGAGCACACCGGGAGCATCAACAACCAGGAGCCGGACGTACCACTTTGTCGGGATGTCACCGAAGTCGACGATGTCTCCGGGCGAGAACCGGATCCGTGGCGCCACCTGGGCTCCGGCGAGGACCTCCCGGGCGGCGTCGATGACGTCGCCGAGAACGGCAGATGCGGTGGGCTCTCCCCCGGCTCCGGGGCCGGCGAAGAGGAGCTCTTCGACAGAGGGTCCCTCCACGTAGATGGCGTTGGTAGCGCCCCGGATGGACGCCAGGGGGTGGTCCCCAGGGATCATCGCCGGATGGACCCGGGCGTTCACCCCGCTTCCGTGACGCTCGGCGATACCGAGCAACTTGATCACATAACCGAGGTCCGTGGCGGCCTCCATGTCGGCCGGCGACAGCCGGTCGATGCCCTCGTGATGAACGGCGTCGAACCCCACCCAGGTGCCGAAGGCAAGGCTGGCAAGGATGGCTGCTTTCGATGCCGCATCCGCACCGGACACGTCGGCGGTCGGGTCGGGTTCGGCGTACCCCAGACGTTGTGCCTCGGCGAGCGCCTCGGGATACGACTCCCCCGTTTCCATCTGGCTCAGGATGTAGTTGGTGGTGCCGTTGACGATTCCCATGACGCGGGTGATCTGCTCCCCTGCGAGGGTCTCGGCGAGTGGCCGGATGATGGGGATCCCGCCTCCTACGGCTGCTTCGTACAGCAGCGGCACTCCGCTCGACTCTGCAGCGGCGATCAGTTCGGGGCCGCGGGCGGCGATGAGTGCCTTGTTGGCGGTGACAACGGGCTTGCCTGCAGCGAGGGCCCGAGCCACGAGGTCGCCGGCAGGGTCTTCTCCACCCATCAGCTCCACGACGAGGGCGACGTCCGGGTTGTCGATGACATCCGCCGGGTCGGCGGTCAGCACGCCTTCGGGGACGGTGAACGAGCGCTGCTTCGAGACATCGCGCACCGCGACCTTCACGACCCGGAGGTCGAGGCCAGTCTTCGCCGAGATCGCTGGTTGGTCGTCCACGAGTCTGCGGATCAGCGTGCCCCCAACGGTGCCCGCTCCGAGAAACCCGATGCCGATGGTCGTATCCATAT
>SHLN01000215.1 GCA_004283105.1 Acidimicrobiia bacterium | reverse complement strand
CCCTGGTGTCGCCCTCAAAACCGCCAACGCGCTCGACCAGGACCTCTCGGAGCATCGTCGGCACGAGAGAGGCATACGAAACGGAGTCGAGCGCGGTGGCGACCCGCATTGCGTCGAACTCCGTTTCCAGCACAACGGTGCCACCGGCCCGGAACATCCGATAGGTCACGGCGAAGCCGCCGACGTGAAAGAGCGGCAGCACGGCCAACCAACGGTCGTCGGGACCGACCGGTTGCCGGCCGGCCGATGCCGCGGCTGAGGATTCGTGGTTCCCCCAGGTGAGGCGAACCCCCTTCGGTTCACCGGCCGATCCTGATGTGAAGAAGATGGAATGAAGATCGTCGGGAGCATGGGGAGCCGGCATGCTCGGACGACCATCAAACAGGGACTCCGTTCCGACGGTCTCGCGGCCCGTCAACGCCTCGTTGCCGAGAATGAGCGCTGGATCGACGAGATCGAGTTGCGCCATCACCTGTGGATGGGAGAGCCGGGAACTGATTGGAACCACCACCGCCCCCATGCGCGGTACTGCCCACAACGCCACGAGGGAGGGCAGGTCGTTCTTCACCCACACCGCCACCCGATCACCCGGCTTGACCCCATACCCGGCCAGTGCTCCAGATCCGCGACTCACGAGGGTTGAAAGCTCGCGATACGTCACCGCGCCGTCCGGGAACTCGACGGCGACGGTATCCGGCTCGAGAATGTTCCAACGATCGACGTGATCCATGGCCCGCAGGCTACGCCCGCGAGCAGATCCGGAGTGTCCAGGCCACGACACCGGGTAGCCTCGAACAACCCATGACCCCGAGCAAAACAACGTGATCGACATCGTGTCCGCCACCGTCGCGTGACTCCCGAGACGCGCATCCGGCGTGACGCCTCCGTTCTCGTAGCCGAGGACCGGCGCTTCTCAGGAATGGACCCCGCCGCTCTGCCGATTGAGGTGTGGGGACCGGGCTTTGGGCCTCTGATTCACCTCATCCTCGGCCAACAGGTGTCGATCGAGGCCGCCGACGCCATGTACGGGAATCTGCAGCGCAGTCTGGGCACTGTGACGCCGCAAGGCGTGCTCGGCCTGGATGGAGACACGATGCGGCGGTGCGGGTTCTCCCGGATGAAGGCGGAGTACGCACGGGGACTGGCCGATGCCTGTCTCGACGGCCTCGACCTCGACGCCCTCGCTACGCAGCCAGACGCCGAGGTAGTCGACACCCTCGTCGAACTGCGGGGCATCGGTCGCTGGACCGCGGAGTGCTACCTGCTGTTCTGCCTTGGCCGCCGAGACGTGTTCCCGGTCGGTGATCTCGGTCTCAGGATCGGGGTGCAGGAGATCAGTGAGTTACCGACAGAACCGACCGAACGCGAGACCGGAGAGCACGCCGCGGTCTGGGCACCGCGCCGCACCGCCGCCGCCTACCTCGTGTGGCAGGGCTACCTCGAACGAAGAGGCCGAGCCGGGTCCGTCCCGTATCGATAACCGGCTCGGAAGGAAAAACTGCGCCCGGCATGTCAGGAATCCGGCGATGCCGGAGACGTAGGCTGTAGGAGCAGGTTTCCAACCTGCGTGACCGGGGAATATGGCCCATGAGGTCGAGTACGGACCGGCGATTCGATGAGCTTTACGAGCATCATTTCCGCGACGTGCTCGCCTATTGCCAGCGCCGCATCCCGGCTGCCGATGCCTACGACGCCGCCAACGAGGTGTTCACCATTGCCTGGCGGCGCCTCGAGGATGTGCCGGCCGGCGAGGCGGCTCGACCCTGGCTGTTCGTCGTTGCCCGACGAGTGGTGTTCCGCCGGAGGAGAAGCGACCGCCGCTTCCACCGCCTGATCGGACGAGCAAGGTCGTTGAGCGTCAGCGGCCAGCCGGATCCGGAGTCGGTGGTGGTCCAGCGAGCCGAGTTCGAGCTCGTGCTCAAGGCTGCCTCCCATCTGAGCAAGGAGGACCGGGAGGTACTCAACCTGGCGGCCTGGGAAGGGCTCCCCCATCGGGAGATCGCCGACGTGATGGGCTGCTCCATCACGGCCGTCGACCAGCGGCTCCACCGGGCCAAACAGCGCCTCGCCAAGCACTATCAGGCGTTGCAGCGAAGCAGGGCGTTTCCCCATGCGGCAGGAGGTGAAGGATCGTGACAGACACCGAGCTGGTCTATGCGCTCTACGTACAGGCCAACCCCGTCCCCGACCCCACACTGCTGCCGCTCACGCAGGCAGAAGCGGAGGCCGGGCTCCTGACACACGAAGGGAGCACAGACATGGACACCCGAGAAAGAATCGAAACCCGACCCGCCCCGAAGGCGCTGCCCCGGCGGAGCCTCGCGCTGGGACTGGCGGCGGTCCTGGTGGTCGCGGTCGCAGCAGCAGCGATCGTTTGGTTCGTTGCCGGAGGCGACGAAGGAGCGGTGGCTGCAGGGAATGCTCGGCCCGAAGTCGTCTTCGACGGCGAGAGTTGCCGCTACAACGGCCCCACCCTGATCGAACAGGGCAACACGAGCCTCCTGCTCACCAACACGAGCAGCGACGCTGTCTCTGCGATCGGCTTCAACATCCCGGCATCCGAACTCAGCGCTGAACTCGCAGCCGCCCCGCTCGGATCCGATATGTCGCTGACATCCGACGCGCCGGTGCCGACCGGCACGACGGCGTTTTCGGTCAGTGCTGATCCGGGGTCCGAAGCCACGGGACCGCTGACACTGCTGCCGGGCACACACCTCATCGACTGCCTCTACTACGAGTCCGCAAACGCCGTTCTCCCCGACTACGTATGGCGGGCCCAAACGCTGATCGAGGTCGTCGCACCGTAGGACCAACAGGAGGGGTGAGAAAGAACCGGGGTTGGAGGACGGCTGGGGCCCCCACATCGACGGGGTTCCAGCCGGCGGTAGGGTGGTGCCGATGCCTCGTATGAGTCCTGAGGAGGTGGACGAACACCTTGCCCGGGGTGGGTTGATGGCCATCCTCTCCGTCGGCCGGCCCGACAAGGGTCCGGTCGCCGTACCGCTCGCATACCTGTGGGAGGCCGGGCAGTTCCTACTGATGACACCGCCCGACAGCTTGCACGGCAAGCACATGCAGAGAACGGGGCGCGCCACCGTCACGGTTCACAGTGAGCGGTATGCCGGCAGCGAGGTGGACCAGTGGTACGTCATGGCGGAGGGGACGGTCGAGTTCACCGAGCGCGATGCACTCCCGCTGGCCCAAAGGCTCCTCACCAAGGACCGCGGCCCCGAGTACGCCGGGCAATGGCTCGAGGACATGCGCCCCGCCCTCGAGAACAACTGGGTGGCCGTGCTCACGCCGGCCCGCATCGCCGGCTTCACCTTCGGCGGCCACCTTCCCTAGCTGCACAGCAAGCAGCGAGAAGCGAGCAGCGTTCCCACTACTCTTCCCCGCCGGAGGATCAATATGACAGTGAACTGGCAGCCGGCCGGCGAGTACGAGGACATCATCTACGAGAAGGCGGAAGGTATCGCCAAGGTGACGATCAATCGTCCCGAGGTGCACAACGCCTTTCGGCCAACGACCCTGTTTGAGCTATCCGAGGCATTCGACGATGCCCGGGACGACCCCGAAGTCGGCGTCATCATCCTCACCGGGGCCGGAGACAAGGCATTCTGTTCGGGCGGCGACCAGAAGATCCGCGGCGACGCCGGGTATGTGGATCCAAAGGGCACTCCTCGCCTCAACGTGCTCGACCTCCAGATCCAGATGCGGAGAACCCCGAAGCCGTTCATCGCCATGGTGTCGGGATATGCCATCGGGGGAGGCCACATCCTCCACCTCGTGTGCGACCTCACCATCGCTGCCGACAATGGCGTGTTCGGTCAGACCGGCCCAAAGGTCGGCTCGTTCGACGCCGGCTACGGCTCGAGCCTGCTCGCCCGGATGGTGGGAGACAAGCGCGCCCGCGAAATCTGGTATCTGTGCCGCCAGTACACGGCCGACGAGGCCTATGAGATGGGGATGGTGAACAAGGTCGTTCCCCTCGCCGAACTCGAGTCCGAGACGGTGGCCTGGGCGAAGGAGATCCTCGCCAAGTCGCCGATTGCCATCCGGTTCATCAAGGCGGCCATCAACGCTGCCGCCGACGGGGCGGCCGGCCAACAGCAGCTGGCGGGCGACGCAACGATGCTCTTCTACATGAGCGAAGAGGGTCAGGAGGGTCGCGACGCGTTCAACGAGAAGCGGCCACCCGATTTCGGGAAGTTCCCCCGGCTCCCGTGAGCCGCACCTGGCTGTCGGCCGCCCGCCCCGCCACATTGTGGGCGGCCGTCGTCCCCGTCCTCGTGGGTGGAGGGCTTGCCTGGGGAAAGGGCCGGGAGGACATCTTCTGCGTCACCACCCCGTGCCCGACCGGGGACCGCTTCTTCCGCTGGGACGCGTTCGTCGTCACCCTTGTCGCTGCGCTCGCCATCCAGGTGGCTGCCAATTTCGCCAACGACGCCTCCGACGCCAAGCACGGGGCGGACGATGAACGACGCATCGGCCCTACCAGGGCCGTGGGCGTGACACCTCGCGGCTGCCCCGCACCGCGAACCTGAGCGGCCAAGCGGCCGCTTCGCCGGCGTAGTCGATGCCGACCCGCGGCCCCGAGACGACGTCGGC
>SHLN01000214.1 GCA_004283105.1 Acidimicrobiia bacterium | reverse complement strand
GTTGGTGGCCCCGATCACGACGACATCGCCCCGGGAGGACACACCGTCGATCTCGGTCAACAGGGCGGCAACGACCGAGTCGGTGACCGAGTTATTCGAATTGCCTCGCACCGGGGCGAGGGCGTCGAACTCGTCGAAGAAGATGATCGAAGGCGCCACAGAACGCGCCCGGGTAAACAACTCGCGCACCCCCCGTTCGGACTCACCAACGAACTTGTCGAGCAGTTCGGCGCCCTTGACCGAAAAGAAGGCGGCGCCGGCTTCGTGGGCCAGGGCCCGTGTCACGTACGTCTTGCCGGTGCCGGGAGGTCCGTGGAGGAGGATCCCGCGTGGCGGCTCGATTCCCATGCTCTCGAACCGCTCCGGGTTCTGGATCGGCCAGATGACTGCCTCGGTCAACCGCTGTTTTACCTCGTCGAGGTTGGCGACTCGTTCGAATCCATACGACGGCATCTCGCCGAGGGAAACCGAGCCGAGTGAGGGCGTCGTGCCCTCGATCGCCGACAGGACGATGTCGGTGGTGGCCTTGCTGTTGGAGCGAACCACCATGGCAGAGGCATGCACCACCGCTGCGATGACGTCGGCTCCGGAGAATCCGGCCGATTTGGCTCCCAGCACATCGAAGTCGATGTCGTCCGAAGGGACTTTGCCGAGGGCGGCCTCGAAGAGCAACTTGCGGCGTTCGAGGTCGGGCGGGGGAATGGTGAGCTTGCGGGGAAGGAGATCGGACGCGGCGATGGTGTCGTCGAGGGCCTCGAGCGAGGACACGCCCAGCACGCAGGCAAGGCCGGGTTTCTCCGCCACGGCATCGAGGAACCAGCGAAGCACCGCTCCCATCTGGTTGCGGAACATGCCCTCGTCACCGGCGACGGCGTCGAGCCGGTCGAGGAAGATCACGGTTGGACCAACCGACTCTTTCACGCCCTTCTCGACCAGGTCGAGCAGCTTCTCGGGCTTGAACACGAGCTCGAGGGAGATCTCGTTGACCTTGGCTCCTGCGGCGGCGGCGGCGGCGTTGACCAGCTCAGACTTGCCAACGCCGGCCGGCCCTTCGAGGGCGACGCCGGCAACCGATGGTAGGCCCCAGGTGCCGGGCAGGTTGCCGGGGGAGGTGAGGAGGGCGAGCCATCCGGCCAGGGTCTCGAGCTCGGTCTCGAGGCCGGTGAGCATGGCTTCGGCCGTCGTGACGGTCTCACCCGCCGGAAGACCTGCCGGCTGGGTCTCGGGGGCGCTCGGAGCAGTGTCCCCTTCGCTGCCGACCACCGTTCCGCTGCCGACGGTGCCGGCGGGTGTCGGGATCACGCCGACGACCCTCACCTCGATCGGCTCCGATGATTCGCCGCTGCCGTAGGACGGATCGACGACGACGGTATCTCCGACCGTCACCGGTATGCCCTGGAGGGCCCGGGCGGCGTGGCGAGGCTCGATGGGAAGCTCGTCGCCGGCCAGTACGACCCGCTGGGCCTGGGGGAGCAGCACCCGCTTCACGTCGATGGTCTCGCCGGCTTTGACGCCGGCATTTGCCATGGTGCGTTCACCGAGCATCAGCGCGCTCGAGTCGGTCACCTCGCCGGGACGGATGAGGATGTGGGTCTTGCCGACCTTGACAATGCCTCCACCGGGCAGCCCCATGGCGCTGAGGAGGGTGGCATCGGCACGGGCGAAGGGGTCGTTGCCTGGTCTGATGAGGAATTTCATAGGGAAGGGAGTGTAGGAGGAACCCAGTCCTCAGTCCCCGGCAACGCCTGCGGCGTTGCTTGCGGGAACCCTCCGGGTTGCCGGGGTCGGGGGAGCTTGGAATGGCCTTTCGTCACTTACCGGTAGCCCGGGCACGTGCCATCCTCGAGATGAATATGGAAGGAGGGCCGCATGGCTCATGAGGATCCTGCGCTCGTAGGAGCTCGCCGGAGGGCCAAGGAGCTGCGGGAGTTCTACAGCCACCTCGTCACGTATGTGCTGGTGTGCACGCTTCTCGTTGTCATCGATCTCGCGAACAACTCGGCCTCCGGCACCGAGTTCCTTGGATTGAGCTGGGCATACTGGCCGATCTTCGGGTGGGGCATCGCCGTCGCCATCCACGCCTTCAAGACGTTCGTCGGCGTCGACGGGTGGGAGGAACGGAAGGCCGAGCAGCTGTACGAAAAGGAGAAGGAGCGCGACCTGCTCGATCATTAGGCCCGCCTCGCGCCGCGTGAATCTTTTCAACGTCTGAAGCCGTTAGAAAGGCGTCTGGGGTCTGAACTACGCCGCGTCCAACCGTTCTAGCGACGGCACCGGATGTACCGGCAAGCTCAACGGCGCCGAGCAGTCGATGATGCGGGTCTCGTTGGTTTCTAGCCAGCGCCACACGAGGTGGGCTTCTTCCGCGACCGCCACCGTCGGGGGTGTTTGCGGCGCCGGGTCTTCGAGGTCGGCGGGGGCAAGCAGAGGCGGCTGCTCACCCCCGCCCCAGGCTGCGGCCAGGCGACCCCGCTCGATGAGCGCGCCGTCACCCGATGAACTCTCCGCCCACAGCATCCCGGCCTCCTGCAGGACCCGCCAGCTTCGCCGGCGATCGATTGCCCTCGCCAGGGCGCGGTGGCGATCGCGGACCCAACCGGCCTCCTCGTAACGCTGCTCGCGGGCGTGGGCGGTGACCTTGTCGACAAGTGGATCGAGGAGAAGGGCGGGATCCTCGTCGATGCCCCGGCGGACTCGTTCAACGATTGTGGCGTAGGTGGCCTCGTCGACATCGCCGGCGCACGGGCACACCGATACGCCCAGTTGGTCGAAGGCGCAACGGGCCTGGCGTTTGCCGGCCGCCCCCCGGCACCGGCGAATCGGCACGGCATCCCAGATGGCGTTCATGACGAGCTCGGATGCCTTGCGGCTCCGGAATGGACCGAGGTACGTGCCACCATCCTCCTTCTGGACCCGGGCCAGAGACAGGCGCGGGAACTTCTCACTCGTGAGCTTGACCCAGTGCTGGGACTTGGGCGGCTTTGACCGGCGGTTGTGACGGGGAACGTGAGCGGAGATGAGTCGGACCTCGGTTATCTCTGCTTCGAGCTCGTTCGCGCACACCCGGTGGTCGATCGCTTCCAGCTCGCGCAGCATCGTGTGGATGGTCCGACGCTCGTCCCCGTAGAAGTACGACCGGACCCGGCTGCGCAGATTCTTGGCTTTGCCAACGTAGATGACGCTCCCGGTGCGGTCCTTGAACAGGTAGACGCCGGGTCGGCGGGGGAGGGCATCGGTCAAACCGATCTTCTTGTAGCTGGGGGCACCCCGCGCCGTCTTGAGTGCGAGCAGGTCGTCGAGGTGGGTGACGCCGATGGTGCCGGCCCGCTCCAGCAGCGCCCAGAAGACATGGGCGGTAGCGGCGGCATCGTCGAAGGCCCGGTGCGTCGGCGTGGTGGGTGATCGGAAGTGGGCGGCGAGCGTTCCTAGTTTGAGGTTGCGGATCTCGTTGCGGCAGAGGCGGCGGGCGAGCGTGAGCGTGTCGCTCGAGCGATTGGGCAGGCGACCGTATCCCAATCGCTCGGCGGCCGCATTGAGAAACGAGATATCGAAGCGAACGTTGTGGCCCACGATCACGGCGTCGCCCAGGAATTCGAGGAAGGCCGGGATCGCCTCCTCCACCGGCGGCGCTTCGATGACCATTGCCTGGGTGATCCCGGTCATGACGGTGATGAACGGAGGGATGGGGGCTCCCGGGTTGACGAGCGTCTGGAAGGTGCCGTCCGGCTCGCCCCCCCGGAATCGCAGTGCCCCGATCTCGGTGATTCCACAGTCCGCGGGGGAGCCGCCGGTGGTTTCGAGGTCGAGGACGCAGAACGTGACATCGGAGAGATGGACGCCCATGTCTTCGAACGTGCGCTGGGAAACCGTCAAGCGCTGCCTACCTGGTTGGGGCAGCCGACCCTAGGGCGAACACGTGTTCGATGCAAGCATTTGGTGCCAGATGCGGTCAACGGTCGACGGTCAACAGTCAACGGCTCCAGAGTCCCGCCTATCGTTGCCGCGTGGCTGATATCGAATCCACTACCAATTCGCGTATCAAAGGGCTCGTGCGACTGCGGAAGCGGCGGGAGCGGGACTCGACCGGGTTGTTTCTGGTTGAGGGGGAACGGGAGTTGGAGAGCGCCCTGTTGGGGCATGAGGTGCTCGATCTCTATGTGTGTGAGGACCTCCTGACCGACCATGGGGCGCGGGTGTACCGGACCATTGTGGAGGGCGGTGCAGTTCCGATCACGTCGGTGACGCCGCCGGTGCTCGAGAAGATCTCGTTGCGGGGGAATCCGAGCGGGTTCGTGGCCGTGCTCCGGCAGTGGGAGGCTCCGCTGTCGGGCATCCCGACCGACGAAGCGCTCGTGCTCGTCGTCGAGTCCATCGAGAAGCCGGGCAACCTGGGGGGAATGATCCGGAGCGCCAACGCCGCCGGAGCGTCGGTCGTCGTAGCCGACGCCACCACCGACCTCTTCAACTCGAATGTGATCCGGGCCTCGATGGGCACCCTGTTCACCACCCCGGTGGCGGTGGCCTCGACCACGGACACACTCGCCTGGCTCGATGGGAACGAGATCACCGTCTTCGCAACCACCCCGGCAGCTACGAAAGCTCATTCCGAG
>SHLN01000213.1 GCA_004283105.1 Acidimicrobiia bacterium | reverse complement strand
GACGAGTTCGTGGAATTGTGGCGAGAGCAGATCGTTCCTGCCCGCAAAGCCGCTGGTTTCAAGGTGCAGGGCGCCTGGGTGTCCCGGGAGGAAGCAGGTTTTGCCTGGGTGGTCGGCTACTCGGGGCCCGGCACCTTCGAGGAGGCCGACCGGGCCTACTACGAGTCCGAGGCGAGACACACCATCAAACCCGCTCCCGGCGACTTCATCGTCGAGATCGACACGGTCATGGTCGAGCGGGTGGGCGAGCGCTAACTGCCCGTGCACCGTCACCCGAGCTCGGCGAACCCCGACACCACACTCCCCTGCGGGACCGCCCGCTCCGCATTCGTGGCCTGGATGATCCCGTCGCCGTCGAAGAGGACGTTCGTGTTTGAGCAGCCGCCGGCCTCGTAGGCCTGGTAGTTGACCCGCACGGCCCCCGGGGTGACGACCTCGCCGTCGACGGTGAGAGCCCCGAACGCACTCCATCGAACAAGCACCTGGGGATCGTCGCAGGCGGCGAAGACCTCCGACCACACGATGGGCGAGATGAGCTGCGTGCCCGGTGCGTACAGGTCGCGGATCGCAACCGACCGACCGGTCACGAAGTCGGCGATCTCGCCCCGCCACCCATCGGCCACCCTGGTGATCCGGAACCGGTAGGGATTCCTCGCCTGCCACGGAAAGTCGCGCGTATTGGGATCATCCGTTATCGAGGGAAGCGGCGATGCCGAGCCATCGAGAATCCGGCCACTGTGGTGGTAACCGCCCCAGTTGGCGGCTGTCTGGCCGGGATGGCGGTCGTTCCATTGCAGCCCGAGGTGGGCGCCGCCGTGGGATCGCCGCCCGTCACCAAAGGAGGCCTGCAGGGCCCAGAAGTAGAGATGGTCGACCCGGGGAGGTTCGACAACCTCGAAGGTAGCTTGCACGCCAACGAGCGGTGCCGACGGAGGCATCTGCCAGTGGAGGTGAAATGACGACGCGCCATTACCCGATGGTGGCCGGCCGGTGATCCGCGTCTTTGGCATGAAGAAACCCACGCACCAACGCTAGGCGACGTCGGCGGGGAGAAGACGAAACGGTTTGCCGTCGAGGGCTTGCACTGCACGGAGATGACGATGGTCGAGCGTGAACAGGTCATGAGTGTCGTGGCGATGAGCCAACACCACGAGGGATGCATCGGTGAGGCCGATGTCGAGGTTGGCATTGTGCTCGATGACCGCGTGCGCCATCCGGACGTCGTCCGCCGAGAATCCCGCCAGAGGCAAGGCGCCGCTCGCAACTTCCGACAAGAGTTCCAGCTCATCGGCGGTCGAACGGTCGCGCCGAACGAAGTAGTCGAGCTCAGCGAGGACGAACGGAGAGAGAACTGGATCCTGGCACTCCCGGAGCACCGCGACACACGCCGCGTGATCGAGCTGGTCGGGGTCGAGGGCGGCAATCAAAGCGCTCGTGTCGAGGATCAATCTCGACCGAATCCCCCGGCGAGGATCTCGTCGACACGTCGCGCGCTATCGGATGGGGACCCACGGCTCTCGAATAGGGGGAGGCGCAGCGGGGGCCGCTCCCGCAATCGGAGCTCGGCCTCGAGCGCTTCCCGTATGACCTCCGCTTCGGTGGCGCCGGCCTGCGAAGCGGCGGCCTCGAGGCGGGCCTTGAGGTCCTCGGGCAGATAGACGGTTGTTCGTTTCACGCCATACATTGTGCCTTACATGCCCTCCAATGTACCGGCGGCTGCGACACAGAGAGCTAGCCGATCACCTCGATCGGACAGGCCGGTCCGGTTGCTCCGGCGAGCCGTTGGTCGAGTGTGATGAGCGGAGCATCCACCGCCTCGGCAAGCGCAACGTAGGCAGCGTCGTAGGGCGTCACGGTCGCCCGCAGCTCCCAGATCCGATCCAGGAACGGAACATGCGGATAGCGGTTGAGTGGAAGTCGCTGCAACTGGTCGATCGCCGTTACGGCGAGGGCTTCGCCTACGAGCTCACGCGCAACGAGCCGGCGAAGGGCATGGGCCACCTCTAGATCCACACCATGGGGAACGTGCACCTGTCGAGCAACGCCGAGCCGTCCGCGCACGACCTCGGCCCGCGGCCCTCCCCCTACGAGTGCCTCAAGGAGGACGGAGGCGTCGGCAACGATCACCGGCGCCCTTCGTGGATGGCCTCGAGGATGTCGTCGCTCGACAGCTCTACCCGCTCCCCGGCCCAATCCCCGAGGACCTCAGCGATGGTCCGCTGGGAGGCCAACCGCTCGAGCTCCTGCCGGAGGTATTCGGCCAGCGACAGCCCCGCCTCGGCGGCTCGGACACGAAGGACTCGATGGACATCTTCCGGCACATCGCGGATCTGAATCATCTTCTTCATCTCCCCAGCTTAATGCATTATGCATGCATAGCATGAATACTTCATACGAACCATGGTATGCCGAGGGTGGGACACAGACCCCTTGCGGCTAACCCAGATCTCGCTCTACACTTGCGGTCTGCGACGCGGGGTGGAGCAGTCTGGTAGCTCGTCGGGCTCATAACCCGAAGGTCGGAGGTTCAAATCCTCCCCCCGCTACGAAGAAACGAGGCCCATTTGGGGCCTCGTTTCTACATGCGACCAAGCTAACCTCCGCCTCCGACGAAAGGTATTGCATGGGCTTCTTCAGATTTATGGCAAGCAAAGCAGGCCGAGCCACACGGGTTGTCGGCGGATTGGTGTTGATCGTGCTCGGGGCGCTCATTGGTGGCGCCGGCTGGATCCTCGCCGTTGTCGGGTTGGTGCCACTGCTCGCAGGAGCGTTTGACGTGTGCGTGTTCGCTCCGCTCATGCGCAAGCCGTTCTCCGGCGACGAGCTTCGTGCTGCGGTAGCCGAGGACCAGTAGCAACTGAGCGCCCATCCGGCGCTCGGTATCGCGCCAGGGGCAAGCCCCATAGCTGGCGTTCGGCAAGCAAGAGCGTTGCTCAGCGGGCCGCTTCGGCTTCCTTCGTGAGTACCGAGACAACCGTGTTGTAGCTGTCCTGAGCCTCTGCTGCGGAATCTCCGACGCTCGTTACACCGACGTAGCCGTGCGTTGGCAGGGCGCTCAGCATGTGGAATACTGATCCTGTCTGGGTCGCCTGGTTGAAGTGGAGATCCTCCATGAGCGCAACGTCCAGCACATCCTGCGGAGTGAACCGATCAAGGCCCTCGACAACGAGATGATCGGACGCGACGTAGAACTTCCGCTGTCCGTTCGGTGCGAGGAAGTGGCCGGAGGCCTCGTCGTAGTTGCCGTCGGTGAGGAACTGAAGTGTGAGGAAGGGATGGGTCGTCCCTCCCTTGCGCAGGTTCAACTCGATGGCATGGTGCTGCCAACCGTCGTCGGTCCTGGTCATGATGAAATCGATCGCGCAGCGGCCGATCACGCCCCTTTCCGCAAGCAGCTCGCCGACCTTGCGGGCGCTGCGGGAGATCTGGACTGAATACTCCGGATTCGCGGGGAACCGCGAGCCCATGAACACCTGACCGCTCTCACCCCCGAGGATCTGGTCGTGGGTCGACAGGACCTCAACGGCACCGAGCGGAGTGATGCGCATCTGCACCGAGGGGCTGGGCAGGTCCTCGCCCCCGATCAATGCCTCGACGATGCCGCCTTCGACGGCCAGGGTCTCGAGGTAGTCGTCGATCGTGCCGGCGTTCTCGTTGAGAGTCATGGAGCAGATGCGCTCCTTCACGGCATCGGTGCGTTCGGCGTCGGGCGTCAGGCCCGTGACGTCGACGATGGCGTTCCCGAACCCGGAGACACCATCGTTGTGCTTGACGATCACCCGGTCGACATCCGGGGAGCGCGCAAGCAGTCTCATCGTCGCACCCACCACATCCTCGAGGCTGTGCAGGTCCTCTGCTCCGGCCGGGTGCGAGATCCCGGCGCGTGCGAACAGCTTCCTTCCCTCCGACTTCGTTCCGAAGTGGATGTCCTTCGGATCCGCTCCGTACATCGGAATCCCGAGACGCATTGCCAGCTCGCGGTCCGCCCATGTCGTCATGAACGGGACGAGATGGGCGCGATCCGGGTCGACGATCAGGCCCCGGATTCGGTCGATGAGCCTTGGGCGATCCAGAAGCTTCTCCGAGAGCGCCCGATAGGTCGCCTCCATCGGCGACAGGAAGAACAGGCGATTGCGAGCGTGGCTCCGGATCACTCCCGGCATCAGGTCGAGGTAGTAGTCGATGATGTCGGGGTGGATCGCCTGGCCGGTCACGAAGATCACTCGGGCCCGAGGCTGGCGGAGAAGGAACAGCAGGAACAGGTAGCGCTCCTCGTACGCCTGAAGTTGGCTAGCCGTCAGCTCGACGTCGACGTGTGCCGATGGCACCACCACGATCGTTTGCTCATCGGTGTTCAGACGCTCGATCGACTTCCACAGAGGGACCAGCTTCGCCTGGAGTGCGTCATAGGACGTCTGGTCGTGTACGTCTACCTGTCGGGGCATGCGCGATCAATCTATACGACGGGAACGGGTATCGCAGGCGGTGTCACAACTCGCTTACCCAAGCCTCGTTCTGAACGGGAGCAGCCCAATCGGGTCTAGCATCATCCGACAGCTGGACAGTCGTCCGCGGAGGCACGTATGGGGAACATCATCGAGGCAGCCGGCCTCGTCAAGCA
>SHLN01000212.1 GCA_004283105.1 Acidimicrobiia bacterium | reverse complement strand
GGGTTGCTTGCCCCTCCCGCAACGGGAGGGGCAAAGAAACGGGGTCGCTCCGCCGGAGGGGGACGTGGCCAAGGAAGGCGGGCCGAAGGGTTGCCCCCCTACCCCAGCGGCTCCGCCGCTGCGCCGAACCCGGAGGGTTCGCACCTTCCCCCCGGCTCCCCCGGGGGGACTGACAACATAGAGGGGTTCTGGCCGTTGACCGTTGACCGTTGACTGTTGACCGCCGGCGAAGCCGGCTCAATTCATGTACGTCAGCGCCTGGGCCTGGGCCCAGCGGGCGGCGGCTTTGGCGTAGTGGTCGCTCGCCTCGTCGAGGTTGCCGGCTTCCAGGGCACTGAGGCTCGACTGGATGTCGGCTGCCGTCTCGTCGAGGGCGAGGGCACCGTCACTGAACAGTTCGGCGACACCGCCGTAGTCGAGCTCGATCATGCACTCGCCGTCGAAGCTACCGACCCAGTTGTGAAGCTCCTGGACCTGGTCGATCACTGCGTCCTGGAACCCGGCCCCCTGGAGAATCACGAGGGCTCTCGTCAGCCGGTCGTTGGCCTCGGCCACCGTGGTCCGGTAGAGAATGTCGGAGTGGCCGTTGCGCTCTTCAACCGATCGCTCGGACGGATCGAAGGCCGAAAACCAGCGCAAGGGCACATGCCACGGAGAGGACAGGATGTGCGACCGCACTTCGGGATGGCGGTCCTGGAGGGCCTCCAATTCGGCCCCGGCTCGCTCGGCGACCTCCTCGGGGATGAGCAGCTCGGCCGTCAGGCCGGGATAGGCGTTGCGAAATCCGAGCAACCCTTCCAGCAGCCGCAGGCGCGGGTATCGGGGGCACACATACTGGGTGTCGTTCCAGTCGACAACGAGAACGCCGTCGTTGAGTGACTCGGACATCAAGCCGTACTCGCTCACCTCCCGGAGGCGGGGCCGAGCCGGTTCGGCCGGCTCCTGTGAGCCATCGCCGGGCACATACACCCTGAGGTAGGCGGCTTTGATCATCGGTGCACCCTACAGCGGCAGGTCCGGTAGTCCACGACCGATGGGTCCGAAGTCCCGGGACCAGATCTTCAACAGCAAGTAGAGTCTCTAGAGACGTGGGTGTATTCGAAGCCATAGGAGCCGACCACCACGAACGGGTGGTCGTAGGCCACGACCCGGCAACCGGCCTACGAGCCATCATTGCCATTTACTCGACAGATCTCGGTCCCGCCCTCGGCGGGACCCGTTTGTTTCCGTACCCCGATGACGATGCGGCGCTCGTCGATGCGCTGCGCCTCTCGAAAGGGATGGCCTTCAAGGCGGCCGCCTCCGGGCTCGATCTGGGGGGCGGAAAGGCCGTCATCATCGGCGACCGCTCCATGATCACCGACGACCTCTGGCGGGCCTACGGACGGTTCGTCGACTCCCTCGCCGGCGCCTACATCACCGCTGAAGATGTCGGCACCACCACCGACGACATGCACGTCATCGCCGAAGAGACCAAGTGGGTGGTCGGCCGGGCGGCCGATGATCACGGCGCCGGCGATCCTTCTCCCGCCACCGCCCGGGGGGTCGTGCGAGCCATGCAGGCGGTGGCCAGCCATCTGCACGGCAGCGACTCGCTGTCGGGAGCTCGCATCGCCGTGCAGGGGGTCGGCAAGGTCGGGTCCGCTCTCGTTGAGTTCCTCGTCGAAGAGGGCGCCGAGGTCGTCATCGCCGACATCAAGCAAGAAGCGGCCGATGCCCTGGTTGAGCGCTTCGGCGTCAAGGCCGTCGCCAAAGACGACATCCTGCTCGAAGAGTGCGACATCCTGTCGCCCTGCTCGCTCGGCGCATCCCTCCGGGTCGACACGATCCCCAACCTGCGCTGCCGGGCCGTGGTGGGCTCGGCCAACAACCAGCTCGCCACCGATGAGGACGACAATCGGATCGCCGACGCCGGCATCATCTACGTCCCCGATTTCGTCGCAAACGCCGGCGGCCTCATCCATGTCTCAGCCGAGCTCGACGAGTTCAACGCCAAGCTCGTGAGCCGCCGGATTTCCGGCATCTACGACGCGGTCCTTTCGATCCTCAGCCAAGCGGCGGCCGACAATCTGACTCCGAACGAAGCCGCCGTTCGTTTCGCCGAAGACCGCATCCGCCGCGAGGGCAATGGAGTCACGTTCCGACACGGAGGCCAGTGAGCATGATCAGTATGGGAATCAATCATCACGACATCGGACTCGATGACGAGAAGCTCATCGCCATGTATCGCACCATGCTGTTGGCGCGCAATCTGGACGATCGGATGTGGAAGCTGAGCAGGCAGGGCCAGGCCGCCTTCGTCGTGTCCTCCTCCGGTCACGAGGCCGCCCAGGTGGGCGTTGCCTTTGCCATCGATCCCGACGTCGACTGGGTGCTGCCTTACTACCGCGACGTCGGCATGTGCCTGGCGCTCGGGCTCTCCCCGCAGGACATCCTGCTCGGAGTGTTCAGTCGGGCGACCGATCCCACCAGCGGGGGCCGCCAGATGCCCAACCACTGGTCCTTCCCGTCCCGCCACATGTTCACCGCCTCTTCCACGATTGCCACCCAGTACCCGCACGCAGCCGGGATCGCCTACACGTTGAAGCACCAGGGCATCCCCGGAGTGGCCGTCGTGTCGGGTGGTGAGGGATCGACTTCGGAGGGCGACTGGCACGAGGCGATGAACTTCGCTGCCATCCGCCGCTTGCCGGTGGTGTTCATCATCGAGAACAACCACTACGCCATCTCCGTTCGCGAGGAAAACGAGGTGGCGGGCAGCATCGCCGAGCGGGCTCGCGGCTACGGCATGGAAGCCGAGTCGATCGATGGAAACGATGCCCTCACCGTGTACGCCACCACTCGGGACGCCATCGAACGCGCCCGGGGCGGAGGGGGACCCTCCCTCATCGAAGCCCAGACGTACCGGTACTACGGACACACGTCCGAGGACCGCGACTCGGACTACCGCACTGCCGAGGAGGTGGAACGGTGGCGCAAGAAGGATCCGCTCCTTCGGCTCCACCAGTACCTCGTCGAGGCCCGACTGTTGCCGGATGCGCTCGAACGCGAGCTCGAAGAACAGGTTGAACGCGAGGTGGCGCTGGCGGTGGAAACGGCGCTGGCCGCCCCGGAGCCCGACGATCCGTTCAGCCACGTGTATGCCCGCCCCATCGAGCCGGCCACGCCCGCCTCCGAGATCGAAATGCCGCTGGAGGGCGAATCGGTCAACCTGCTCACCGCCATCAACAAGACGATGCACGAAATCATGGCGTCGCACAGCGAGGTGGTCGTGTTCGGCGAGGACGTCGCCGATCCCAAGGGCGGCGTGTTCAAGAGCACACAGGGTCTCGGTGAGCGCTTTGGGGAGGATCGTTCCTTCAACACCCCGCTGGCCGAGGCGTGCATCATCGGCGTCGGTGTCGGCATGGCGGCGTCCGGCCTGCGCCCGATCGCAGAAATCCAGTTCGCCGACTTCATCCATCCCGCCTTCGACCAGATCGTCTCCGAAGCGGCCCGCATTCACTACCGGTCGGACGGCCGGTGGACCTGCCCGCTCGTCATCCGCACCCCGTACGGCGGCGGCGTGCACGGCGGCCTCTACCACTCACAATCGATCGAGGCGTTCTATACCCACGTGCCGGGCCTCAAGGTGATTGTTCCCTCCACTCCGGCCGACGCCAAAGGGATGTTGTGGGAGGCCATCGACGACCCGGACCCGGTCCTGTTCCTCGAGCCGAAGAAGCTGTACCGGCTCGTGAGCGGTCCGTTCCCGGAAGGCCACCACCGGGTCCCGATCGGGCGAGCCGCCATCCGCCGGATCGGACAGGACGTCACCATCCTCGCCTACGGGGCCATGGCGCACTGGTCTCAGGAGGCTGCCCAGCATCTGTCAGACGAAGGGGTCGATGCCGAAGTCATCGATCTCCGGAGCCTCCGGCCGCTCGACTGGCCGACCATCGATGCATCCGTCCGCAAAACCGGCAAGGTGCTCATCGTGCACGAGGACAACGAGTTCGGAGGCTTCGGCGCCGAGATAGCCGCCCAGGTCGCCGACAAGACATTCGAGTACCTGGATGGCCCGGTCCGCCGCTATGCCGCTCCGGAAGTCCCGGCGTTCCCGTTCTCTGAGACCCTCGAAAACATGGTCATGCCGAACACCGAAGGAATCGTTCAACGCGCCCTCGACTTGAGCCGTTACTAGGACTACGTAAACCGGACCAGCCGGTATCGTCCCAGGTTCCTTATGAAGACACGACTAGCCATCCTCATCGCCGTCGCCCTCGTGGCGGCCGCCTGCTCATCGAGCAACGCCGACTCCAACGCCGGTTTCCTTCGCACGACGACATCCGGCGCGCCGACGACAACCAGCACCCCGACCACCGCCGACTCCCCAGGGGGGACGACGCCGACAACTATCGAGGGGGCCTTGCCGACCAATCCGGATCCGGTCGACAGCGGCGGAACGGACACCCCTGAGGTGACCTTGCCGCTGGAGGTCGAACCGTGCGATCCACCTTCCGAAAACCTCGAGGCGTATTGCCAGCCGTTCGAGCTCGTGCTCGGCAACACCCGCATCGTGTGGGACCGCTGGTTCTGGGGTCAGGGAACATTCTCCAAGGGAACCGTCGAGGTGTACCACGGCGATGAGCTGGTGGCGGCCGGCCCGTTCA
>SHLN01000211.1 GCA_004283105.1 Acidimicrobiia bacterium | reverse complement strand
GCATTTGGCGCGGCGGCCGGCATCGTGTGGTGGGTGTTCGGGCAGGCGTTGACGGGAGCCGGGCTCGCCGATGCACCGTTCCTGCTGGGCGCACTCTTCGTCGCCCAACGGATTGGCAGTCTGTCGGTTCGGACCGCTCGCTGGACTTTCGCCGAGCCTTCCATCTACGTCGAGGACGATCGTCTCGTCATCGAGGAGCCGACCACCCTCGAAGGACCCCAATCCATCCCCTGGGATCTGGTTCAATCCGTGCACGTCGGCCCCGACGTCGCCGGATGGATGGTTGGGGCCTACGCCACGTTGGACCGCAGCAGCGAGACACAGCTCGGCCGTTTCCCGCAGCTCCCGAATACGCTCGTCCTTCTCAACCAGCCCGTGTACATCAATCAGGCCCGGCCCCGCATGCTGCGACTGTGGCATCTGTCGGCACCGCCCTCCCCCACCCGGGCGACGACGCGCATCTGGTTGACCGTCGACAACCACGACGCGGCCTTCCTCATATTCGCCGATCGAGGATTCGACCCGGCCTGGGCAACGGCAAACAACCCCTTGCCGGTCCAGGACTGAGTCCACTCCGGCAATCCGCCACTAGCGTGTGATCCACTATGCGTCCGTACGAGATTGGTAATGAAGAGCTCGATCGCCTGATCGAAGAGCTCGTCGCAAAAGCCGGAGGCGGCCCCAATGCCGACCTCGTTGAAGAGATGATCGTCACCACCCTGAAGCTGCTGCGCGACGAGGCCGACCGGGGCGACGTCAAACTGGCCAACACCGCGCTCAAGGAGATGCGCTACCCCTTCCGGATCTTCTCCCGGTTCAAGGACGTGCACAAGGTGAGCATCTTTGGATCCGCCCGCACGAAACCCGACTCTCCCGACTACAAGCTGGCGGCCGACTTCGCCAGGGTCATGACCGAGGACCGCAACTGGATGGTCATCACCGGCGCCGGGCCGGGGATCATGGAGGCAGGAAACGAGGGCGCCGGACGAGAGCGATCATTCGGCGTCAACATCCGGCTGCCATTCGAAGCCGACGCCAACGAGCACGTTCTTCCCGACAGGCTCATCAACTTCAAGTACTTCTTCACCCGCAAGCTCATCTTCGTGAAGGAGTCTCATGCCTTCGCGCTGTTCCCCGGTGGGTTCGGCACGATGGACGAGGCGTTCGAGGCGCTGACGCTCATCCAGACCGGCAAGAGCCCGATGGCGCCGATCGTTCTCATCGAGTCAGAAGGCACCGGGTATTGGGAGACGTGGGAGGCCTTCGTTCGGGACGACTTGCTCGGCAACGGCATGATCACCATCGAGGATCTCGGCCTGTTCACCCATGCCCACGACGTCGTCGAAGCGGCCGACGCCATCTGCGATTTCTACCGCAACTACCAATCGCAGCGCTACGTCAATGGCCAGCTCGTGCTTCGAATGCTGCGGGGCCCCGATGACGACATGCTCGAGCTGCTCAACGACGAGTTCTCCGACATTGTGGTCGCCGGCCGGATCGAGCGGGTTGGCCCGAGCCCGTCTGAGATTGCCGACAACGACGCCTCGACCCTCGATCGCATCAGTTTCGAGTTCAACCGGCGCCACTTCGGCCGGCTCCGCCAGCTGATCAACAAACTCAACCAGCTCTGAGGCGGCCGCTCGGAGGGGCCGAATCGGTACACCGGCGCTAGCCTGGCGGGAGAAATGCGCGAAATCCTGGCCGATCTGGTCGCCGAACAACAGGGACTCGATCAGTTCCTGCAAAGCATCGACTACCGGAAGTGGCCGACGGCGACGCCGGCCACCGGTTGGGACATCCGCGACCAGGTGAGCCACCTCGCCAGTACCGAGGAGCTGGCCTTCGGCGCCATCGACGAGGGTGAAGCGGTGATCGCCGCCACCTTGAAGGCGCATGCTTCCGTCGATGCCTTCACGGCGGCCGGGGTAGCCCGGGGACGCGAACTGAGGCCCGGCCAGGTCATCGAGTGGTGGCGCCATGCCAGGGCCGATGTCGTCGACGCCCTGTCCCGCATGACCGGAAGTGAACGTATCCCCTGGCTGGCCGGAGACATGTCGGCAAGGACCTTTGCCACCGTGCGACTCATGGAAACCTGGGCACACGGACTCGACATCCACGCGGCTGTTGAGTCCGATCCGGTTGACACGACCCGACTGCGTCACGTTGCGTTCCTCGCCTGGGCGACGCTTCCCTTCGCGTTCAGCTCGGCCGATGAGGAGTATCCGGAACCAGTCCGCATCGAGCTGCGGGCGCCGGAATACCAGAAATGGGTATTCGGACCCGAAGAGTCCGAGAACGTCATAACCGGTGTGGCCGGCGAATGGTGCCGGGTAGCAGTACGCCGGATCGACGCCGCCGACACCTCACTCGACGCCACAGGCGAGGTGGCCGAAAAGGCACTCCAGCTGGTCAGAGCGTATCTGTGAACCGGCTCATCGGTGTCGTTCACCTCGGACCGTTGCCCGGGTCTCCCGGCTTCGACGGGGACTTCCCGGCCTGCCTGGCGACCGCCTCCTCTGATGCCCGCCTGCTGGCCGCGGCCGGCTTCGACGCCCTCGTCGTCGAAAACTTCGGCGACGCTCCCTTCTACGCCGACCAGGTGCCGGCGGTCACGGTGGCTGCCATGACGAGAGCCGTTACGGAAATCGCGGAGGCGGCCCCGCTGCCGATCGGGGTGAATGTGTTGCGCAATGATGCCCGATCAGCCCTCTCCATCGCCGCTGCCACCGGAGCTGCGTTCATCCGGGTCAACGTGCTGAGCGGGACTATGACGACCGACCAGGGAGTCATCACCGGACGGGCAGCCGAGGTACTGCGCCTGCGCCGCGAGCTCGGCCTCTCCACCGCGGTGTACGCCGATGTCATGGTGAAGCATGCGGTGGCACCTCCGGGGATGACGATCGAGCTGGCGACGGCCGACACGGTCAAGCGAGGCCTTGCCGATGCCATCATTGTGAGCGGCGAGGCGACCGGAGCAGAGCCCGATCTCGACCTCGTCCGCCGCGCAGCCGCAGCCGCCGCCGGGCGCCCGGTTCTCATTGGCTCGGGAACGACCGAAGCGAACGTGGCATCGTTGCTCGAGGTGGCCGACGGGGTCATCGTCGGAACGGCACTCAAGGTCGACGGAGTCACGACCAACCAGGTCGATCCGGCCCGGGCCGAATCATTCGTGAAAGCGGCTCGGTGAGCCAGTACACCTATCAGCCCGGCCGCGTGCACCTGCTGCGGGTTCCGACCGGCGAGGACCTGCTCGGCACACTCGAAGAGTTCGTGACGGACAACGACATCCAGACTGCCTGGTTGTCATACCTCGGAGCCGTGCAAACCGCCTCGCTGCGCTACTACGACCAGGACGAACTCGAGTACTGCGATTTTCACATCCACCAGCACCTCGAAGTCCTCTCCGGGATGGGCAACGTGTCACTGCTCGACGGCAAACCGTTCATCCACACCCACGCCGTCTTCGCCGACTCGTCGGGCAGAGCCTTCGGTGGACACGTCAACCACGGCTGCGTGGTGTGGGCGCTCGAAGTCAAGATCGAGGAGTTCGAAGGAGAGGCTCCGGTCCGCCAGTTCGATGAGGAGACGGCGCTCTCACTCTGGAAGCACCCCGGATCGTCGTGACCGAGTCCCCGCGAGGTTGACGTGCACCAGCTGAACGGCATCGACACAACGTTTCTGAACATGGAGACGCCGACCCAGCAGGGCCACGTCGGCGGGGTTGTGATCGTCGACCCTTCCACGGCACCGGGCGAATGGGGATTCGCCACGATCCGCCAGCTCATTGAGGATCGGATCCACCTGTTGCCCCCATTCCGCCGGCGCCTCGTCACCGTGCCGCTCGAAGTCGACAATCCCTACTGGGTAGAGGATGCCCACTTCGACCTCGACTTCCATCTACGCCACATCGCCGTCCCTTCGCCTGGAGGACGCACTGAGCTCGCCGAACTGGTCGCGCGCATCCACGAGCGTCCTCTCGACCGGAGCCGGCCACTGTGGGAGATGTACGTCATCGAGGGGTTGGAGCAAGGTCGAGTGGCGACCTACACGAAGCTCCATCACGCCGCCATCGACGGCGTATCCGGAGCGGAGATCCTGACCATCCTGCTCGATCCCGACCCGGCCGGCCGGCCCCTTGATCCGTCGGCGGGGTCATGGGAAGGCCAGGCGGTCCCGAGCCCGATGTCGCTGCTGCTCCGCAGCGCCGCCCGCACAGCCCTCAGCCCCGCCCGAGCGATGCGGGTTGGATACGAGCTTGCCCGGTCGATTCCGGGTCTCAACCCCCTCAAGTCACTGCCCGCCCTGGTCGGGCTGGGTCGCGATCGCGACGAGTTCCTGTCGCGACCGACGCTCATCGCCCCGCGCTCTCTTCTCAATCGACCGATCACGCCCCATCGGCGCTGGGTCTTTGGAGAAGTGTCTCTCGAGACCGTCAAAGCCATCAAGACCGCCGCGGGAACAACGGTCAACAACGTGGTCATTTCCGTGTCGGCCGGGGCGGTCCGGAGCTGGATGCTCGAGCACGGGGATCTGCCCGATAGATCTCTCCAGGCGCTCATTCCCATCTCAATTCGAACCGACGAGGAGCAAGGCGAGATCGGTAACAAGGTATCGGGCATGATCGCCCCGATCGGCACCCACCTGGCCGATCCCATCG
>SHLN01000210.1 GCA_004283105.1 Acidimicrobiia bacterium | reverse complement strand
GTGCCGGAGCTGTCGCGGGTGCGGCCGGAGCGGCGTCGGCCGCAGGGGGAGCTGAAGCGGGAGCAGCGCCGGCTTCGACACCCGCCCACCCGGCGAGAATCTGCTCGGGGGCGACACCAGACGCGGTCGCACGGGCGCGGGCCGACCGGCCGACCAACTCTGCGGGAGCGGACATGGCGGCGGAGGCGGCTGCAAGGAGCTCTGAGAAATCCATTACTGCAAACTCACGATGTACTGGGCAAGGGCTTGGAGGTCATCTTCCGACAGATGATCGTAGGAGGGCATGGACGACCACCCGCGCTCAGCTCGCGGATCTCGGAGGTGAGCGATCACCCAGGTCGCGTCGCCGGTGAGCGGTCGACTGCCGGCGTGAGCCAGGTCCGGTCCGAGCCGGATCCGCCCCAACAGGGCCGGGCTCGTGAGAACCACGTCCTCGGAGGTGGTCACCGCTCCCAGGCCGACATCGGCCACATTGGCCCGGACCTGCTGGGTGTGGCAATAGACGCAGCCCTCGGCGATGTATACGTCCCGTCCTTCGGCAACCCGGGCCGCGTCTAGACCCAGTTGCGCCAGCGTATCGGACGCCTGTGGCGTCGCCTGGCCGTCGGCAAAGGCGTCGTAGTCGCGGGTCGAGATGGCGAGCAAGCTCGGCTCCTGGTCGGACGAGTCGAGTGCGGGGATCAGCACGGTGGTGAGAAAGGCGATGCCGATGATGAGCACGGCGGCGACGGCGACCTTTTCCGGAGCGAGCTCGGAAGGATCCTCTTCTCCTTCGGAGGGAACACCGACTTCTGAGAATTGCCACGGGCCGGGGGTCAGCATTCTGACGGCAAACCAGACGAATCCGACCGCGATGAGTACCCAGGCGATCCACCGCACGGCGTCGAAACCGGCCAGCTGTCCGGTCGTGTTTATGAAGCCCTCGCCGTAGTTGACGAAGTCTTGCGAACGAGGCCCGGCCGACCACGTGAAGCCTGCCAGGAGGCCGCCCAGCCAGAGTGTTGCGACGAGCAGGCCGAGACCGGGCACGGTGAGTCGCATCGCCACGGCTCCCCCACCGCGCAGGTGAGAGAGCAACGCCATGAGCCACAGGCTGCCCGCCCCGAGGACCGTGATCACGAAGGTCCCCTCCGTCCAGGTGGTGAATTGGACCACCGTGCTCGAGGAGCGGAAGGCGAGGCCGAGGATCTGAACGGCGAGAAGGGCGTAGAACGCCGTCCCGGCCAGGGCGAGCCGGACCGGAGTGGATTGGCGGGCCAACGTCCAGTCGATGGACAAGAGCAGGTTGGCGAGGGCGGCGGCCACGGGCACGAACGCACCGATGGCGAACACCACATTGATGGTCTCGAGCCAATCGGCCGCCGGTCCGAAGGTGAAGTTGTGCGCCCCCACCCAGGCGAACGTTCCGGCCATCGTCCAGAAGCTCACGACGGCGAGACGCATCGAGTACAGCGGCGAGTCGGTCAGCTTCGGTATGAGGTAGTAGGCGATACCGAGCCCGGCCGGAATCACCCAGAGGAACAGAACGCCGGCTTCGGCAAAGCGGTTTGCCAGCTCGAGGTCGGTTCCCCGAAATCCGGAGAGCGAACCGATCACGTAGGAGAACAGCAGCCACCACACCGCGGCCACGAAGAACCAGACAGAGATATACACGTGGGGCTCGCGGTGCGCGAGGGCGGTACGGCTCACCACCCGGGTCACCCCGGCCAGTCCCACGATGACGGCTATGTCTGCGTAGAACGGGAATTCGAATAGCGGGACACCCTGGTTGCGTCCCGCCGCAACGGCGATGATCCCGACCAGGGATCCGCCCGCGACCAGAATCAATGACAGACGGGCGAGGGCCTCGTCCTGGAGGTCGGCTCCGGTGAGCCTGGGAAGCAGGTAGTAGATGGCCCCGATCAATCCGACGGTGACCCAACCGAAGAGAAGCGCACCGGTGAAGACGGGAAAGAGTCGCCCGTAGCTGAGTGGCCCCGAGTTGAGGAAGCTCGGCGCGCTCAGCTCGATTGCCAGAATCAGCCCTGCCAACGCGCCGAGGGCGAGAAACACCGATGCCACCCGAAAATGAAGCCTGGCCAACGAGTCGGCGCCGGCGCCGATATCGCTGGTTTGTGCCGTCGCTTCTGTCGTCAACCTCACTCCTGTTCGCCGGGCGATTCTGGCCCACTACGTGCGGAAATCCAAGCCAACAGCTCCCGGCCCCCGGCCTCCGGCCTCCGGCCCGGACCCGGGTGAGGCCGGTTCTCTGGCTTCGAACCGGTGGCAGTGCAGCGATGACCGGCGCCTCGCACCGGCTGGAAGTGTCATGTGCACCAACGCGGTAAAGTAAGCGCCGCCCAAGAGGGCTGGGACTCGACCACACGGGGAAAATGGTTTGACGGAGCAGAGGCGCAAACTCATCGGCATCGGCGGTCTGGTCGTTGGTTCCCTCGTGGTAGCGGCCGGACTCACCGTTGCTCACTTCACCAACCTCCCGACCGAGGACGTCCTCGGCAACGAGGTCCTTCCGTCGATCCCGCGCGGCTGGCAGCTCTACACCCTCGGCCAGCTGACGGCTGTGGCCGGCACGCAAATCATGGTGGTCGCCGCCGTCTATGCCTGGCTCTGGGAGAAACCACTTACCTGGGTGCGGGCCGGCGTGGCATCGCTCATCGCCTGGTACCAGCTCATTCTCTACTTCGGCATCATCCCTTCGGAGATGTTGAACCTCGCCCAGGGCCCGCTCGAGTGGACCTCGCGCACCGCCTTTACGATCCCCGCCTGGCTGGTGCTGAACAATGACGTCTCGGTGAGCTGGCTCACCATCAAGGATGCTCTCGTCGCCGGCTACTACACGAACGCATTCATCGTTCTCATCGTCGGCGTATATATGGCACAAGAATGGATCAAGAAGCGGGCCGACGCCGCCCCGGTGGTTGAGATCTCGACCTGGGGCCGGCCGATGAGAAAGGGCAGCGCCTAGTGGCCGGCGAGATCTGGGAGACGCCACCGTTCCGCGACGACTATCAGCTCGCCGTCGTTGATCCAACCTTCATCCAGGAGGCGGTGCGGCCCAAGCAGTTCCTTCACATCAACCAGGCAGAGTGCATCCTCTGCGAGGGCTGCGTCGACATCTGCCCCTGGAAGTGCATTCACTACCTGTCCGTCGATGTAATCGACGAGGCCGTCAATGTGGACGACCCGGGAGACAAACCGGAGAATCTCGGCGTGTTCATTGTCGACGAGGACGAATGTACCCGCTGCCAGTTGTGCATCGATCGCTGCCCGACCGGAGTCATCACCCTCGGCAAATTCGCCGGCTCGGTGAGCGCCCAGGCGGACGAGCTCGGCGTACAGGCACCATGGGAAGTGGACACGGGCGACCGCGACTTCAAGAATGGCTACGCCTACGGCGTGCGCTGGTGAGAAAGGACAATCTTGGCTAACGGAAACAGCGAAGGGAACGGCGGGTTGCGGCTGAGGGAACGCGTCTCGGACGTCGGAACGCGCATTCGGAACAGCCAAACCTGGGCGAGCATCTTTCGCCCCGGCTCGCCGCTCCGGGCCGGTTACTCGGATTCACCCCGCAATCGCTCGTACGTGATCATGAACAACGTGCTCTATCACCTCCATCCGGTGAAGGTGAAGCGCCATGGTGTCCGGCTGTCCTACACGCTCTGTCTGGGCGGTTTGTCCTTCTTCCTCTTCATCTTGTTGACCATCACCGGCATCTTCCTGATGTTCTATTACACGCCCTCGGCCGAAGCCGCCTACGCCGACGTACAGGCGCTGTCGACGAGCGTCACGTTCGGCGGGCTGGTGCGGAACCTCCATCGGTGGGGAGCCCACTTCATGGTGATCACCGTGTTCCTCCACATGAGCCGGGTCTTCTATCACGGCGCGTACAAGCCGCCCCGCGAGTTCAACTGGGTCATCGGCGTCATTCTGTTGCTGCTCACGCTTCTCCTCTCGTTCACCGGCTACCTCCTCCCGTGGGATCAGCTGGCGCTCTGGGCGGTGACGGTGGGCGGGTCCATGGCCGGATTCACCCCAGTGTTCGGCGACCAGGTCACATTCGCCCTCCTCGGAGGCGTCGAGATCTCAGGGGCGACGCTGCTGCGCTTCTATGTGCTTCACGTTTTGTTCCTTCCATTCATCATCGTCATCTTCATGGCCGTGCACTTCTGGCGGGTCCGCAAGGATGGCGGAATCTCGGGTCCGCTCTAACCAGGAATATCGATGGCTGAAATCCCCGAAGACATACTGCGCCGGTCGGCAGAGGCGAGAGCCGCCGCCGATGGCGTGAGCGTTGACGAGGTGCTCGCCCGCTGGAGCGGGGAAGCACCCCCTCAGGCGCCGGCTCCTGAAGCTCCGGCAGCTCCCGTCCCGGCTGCAGAAGTGCCTGCTACCCCGGTGGCCAGTGCTCCCGCCGCCATGTCGGTCGCGGAGTACGCCAGGGCTGCCGCCGAGGCCGCCGGGATGCCCGAGAAGCTCCTCATGCGCTCCGCCAACGCCAAGGCCGAGAAACAGGGGGTCTCGGTGGAGTCGATCCTCGCCGAGATGGCCGGACTCCCCGCTCCCGGTACTGCGCCGGCGGCCCCCGCAGAGCCTGCGGCACCGGCTGCTCCGGCCGCCGCCGCCCCACCCGCGGCCCCGGTGGCCGCTGGGATGTCGACCGAGGAATACGCCAAGGC
>SHLN01000209.1 GCA_004283105.1 Acidimicrobiia bacterium | reverse complement strand
TGATGCTGTCCGAGCTGAGCCGGCCGGCGGGCGGGAAGCCAGTTCGTGACTCCATGGCGGTTTGGGCTCTAGCCTGGTGAGGTGAGCAGCGGACAAGTCATCACCATCGATGGGGGGCCGCTGACATTTCAGGATGTCATTGATGTCGCCCATGGGGGCGTCGAGGTCCGGCTCGACGAAACGGTGGCCGGCCGGATGCAGCCGGCCCGGGATCTCGTTGAGCGGGCAGTGGCCGAGAACGAGACGGTGTACGGGATCACCACCGGATTCGGCGCGCTCGCCAGCACCCACATCGATCCGGCACAGGCAGCCACGATGCAAGTCCACCTGCTGCGCAGCCACGCCGCCGGGGTGGGTCCTCCGGTGCCGGCACCCATCGTGCGGGCCATGATGTTGCTGCGGGCGCGCACGCTCGCCTCGGGATACTCCGGCGTTCGGCCGGTGGTGGTCAAGCGGATCCTCGACCTCTTGAATGCCGACTTCCTTCCATACGTCCCGGGCCAGGGGTCGGTTGGAGCCTCTGGAGATCTCGCCCCATTTGCCCACCTCGCCCTCCCCCTCATCGGCGAAGGAGACCTGGTCGCAAATGGGGTTCGCCGGCCCGCCGCAGACGTTCTGCTGGAAGCCGGGATCGAACCCATCACCCTGGAGGCCAAAGAAGGGCTCAGCCTCCTCAACGGCACCGAGGGCATGCTCGCCTATGCGGTAATCGGGCTCCACCGGGCCCGGCGTCTGGTGGCGGCTGCCGACCTCGCCTGTGCCTTGTCGATCGGGGCGCTCATGGGGAGCGCCCGGCCCTTCCGACCCGAAATCCACGCGCTCAGGCCACACCCCGGGCAGGTGGAATCTGCGGCCACCATCGCCGGGCTCATCGAGGGATCGGCCATCGAGGCCAGCCATCACGACGATTTCGTGCACGCCGTCCAGGATGCGTACAGCCTCCGCTGCGCTCCCCAGGTGCACGGGGCAACCCGCGACGCTCTCGCCTACGCCGCCAATACCTTCACAGTGGAGCTCGGCTCCGTCGTCGACAACCCCATCGTGCTGCATGAATCCGGGGAGGTGATCTCGGCCGGCAATTTCCATGGGCAACCGCTCGCCCTGGCACTCGACATGATGGCCATCGCCATCACCGAGCTCGGCAGCATCTCGGAGCGCCGTACCGACCGGCTCCTCGACCCGAACCACTCCTGTGGCCTGCCCGCCTTCCTGTCCCCGACCCCCGGCATCAACAGCGGCTACATGCTCGCCCAGTACACGGCGGCCGCCCTCGTGGCCGAGAACCGGGTCCTCAGCCATCCGGCATCGGTCGAGACCATCCCCACCTCCGGCAGCCAGGAGGATCACGTTTCCATGGGGTGGGGAGCCGCCCGCAAGCTGTGGGACGTGCTCATGAACACCCGCCGGGTGCTCGCCATCGAGATTCTGTGCGCAGCTCAGGGACTCGAATACCGCAAGCCGCTGCTCCCCTCCCCTCGCGTGCAGGCTGTCGTGGAGCGGATCCGGAGCGAGGTCCCGCCGCTCGAGGATGACCGTCAGATCTCGGACGAAATCGAGCAGGTGGCGATCATGGTGGCGAACGGAGACCTGCTCGAGGCCGCCGGGATCGAATAGGCCGGGCCGGTAGCCTGGCCGCGACGGTAAAGGAGGATGCGGTGGAAGCGATTCACGCTCAGCACGGGATCGAGCTGACGACCAAGGGATGGCTGCAGGAAGCCGCCCTCCGGTGCCTCATGAACAACCTCGACCCCGCCGTCGCCGAGAACCCCGACGAACTGGTCGTCTACGGCGGCCGTGGCAAGGCGGCCCGGAACTGGGATGCCTACCACGCCATCGTGCGGTCCCTCAAAGCGCTCGAGAACGACGAAACCCTCCTCGTCCAATCCGGCAAGCCGGTCGGGGTGTTTCGGACCCACGAGATGGCGCCGCGGGTGCTCATCGCCAACAGCCTGCTCGTGCCCGACTGGGCGGACTGGGAGACGTTCTGGGAGCTGGAGGCCGAGGGACTCATGATGTACGGGCAGATGACGGCAGGATCGTGGATCTATATCGGCACCCAGGGCATCCTGCAGGGCACCTATCAAACGTTCCTCGCCATCGCCGAACGGTCGTACAGCGGCACGCTCGGCAGCACCCTCACCCTCACGGCCGGGCTCGGGGGCATGGGCGGCGCCCAACCGCTGGCGGTTTCCATGAACGGCGGGGTCTCACTCAATGTCGAGGTCGACCCGACCCGCATCGAGCGCCGGCTCGAGACTCGCTACCTCGACGAATGGGCCGACGATCTGGACCACGCCGTCGCCCGCGCCCTCGAGGCGAAAGAAGCCGGGGAGGCGGTCTCGATCGGCGTGCTCGGCAACGCCGCCGAAGTCTTCCCGGAGCTGCTCAGGCGGGGTGTCGCCATCGACATCGTGACCGACCAGACCTCCGCCCACGACCCGCTCAACGGCTACGTCCCGATCGGCTACGACGTGGCGGCCGCGACCGAGCTCCGCGCCCAGGACCCCGCCGGGTACATCAAGGCAGCGCGCGAGTCGATGGCCCGTCATTGCGAGGCCATGGTCGGATTCCAGGACGCCGGCGCCGAGGTGTTCGACTACGGCAACAACCTGCGGGGCGAGGCACAGACGGGCGGGTTCACCCGTGCGTTCGAGTATCCCGGGTTCGTCCCCGCCTACATCCGCGACCTGTTCTGCGAGGGTCTGGGGCCGTTCCGCTGGGTGGCGCTGTCGGGCGACCCGGCCGACATCCGGGCGACCGACGAGGCGTTGCTCGATTTGTTCCCGGACAACGAGGGTCTGGCCCGCTGGCTGCGGATGGCCGAAGAGCGGGTCGAGTTTCAAGGGCTGCCGGCCCGCATCTGTTGGCTCGGGTACGGCGAACGGCATCGGGCCGGACTGGCCTTCAACGAGCTGGTGGCGTCCGGGAAGGTGAGCGCACCCATCGTGATCGGTCGCGACCATCTCGATTCGGGTTCGGTCGCCTCTCCGTATCGGGAGACCGAGTCCATGATCGACGGATCGGATGCCGTGGCCGACTGGCCCATCCTCAATGCCCTGCTGAACACTGCGTCGGGAGCGGCCTGGGTGGCCGTCCACCACGGCGGTGGCGTTGGCATCGGCAAATCGATCCACGCCGGCGCCCAGGTGGTGGCGGACGGCACGCCGGAAGCGGCTGCTCGACTGGAGCGAGTGCTCACAAACGATCCCGGGATGGGCGTCATCCGCCACGCCGACGCCGGCTACGACCGGGCCATCGAGGTGGCGGCCGAACGCGGGGTCCGCATCCCCATGCAGGAATGATGGCGCAGTGCGCAATGCGCAATGCGCAATGCGCAGGAGGCCTGGGAGGAAACTGCCTATGACCAATCTGCTCCTGACCGGGATCGGGGAGTTGGTGACCAACGACCCGGAGCGGGAGGGGTTGCTCGGCGTCGTGACCGACGCGGCAGTAGCCGTCAAAGGAGGTCGGATCGCCTGGGTCGGACCGGAAACCGAGCTGTTACGCGAGTTCCGGGAACTGCCGGAACTCGACGGTGCCGGCCGGGCCGTGCTTCCCGGGTTCGTCGACAGCCATACTCACCTCGTGTTCGGCGGCAACCGGGCCGACGAGTTTGCCCGCCGCGTGCGAGGCGAGAGCTACCAGGAGATCATGGCGGCCGGAGGCGGGATCATGAGCACGGTCGCCTCCACCCGGGCGACGGACTCCGACACGCTGCTCGACGAGGCGGTGCGGCGAGCCCAGCGCATGCTCGGCATGGGGACCACCACGGTTGAAGTGAAGTCCGGCTATGGATTGGAGGTCGAAACCGAGCTGCGCATGCTGGAGGTGGCCAACTCCATCGCCGAGTACGTCCCGATCGATGTCGTCACTACGTTCCTCGGGGCCCACGTCGTCCCGGCCGAGTACGAGGACGACCGGGATGCGTACCTGCGTCTCATCGTCGAAGAAATGCTCCCGGCCGCCGGCGGGATGGCGACGTTCTGCGACGTGTTCTGCGACGACGGGGCGTTTGCGGTCGACGAAGCCCGGGTGATCCTGGCTGCGGCCGCCGAGCAGGGCCTGGCCGCCCGCCTCCACGCCAATCAGCTCGGCCACTCGGGAGGGGCATCGCTGGCAGCTGAGCTCGGTGCAATCACGGCCGACCATCTCGATCACCTCACCGACGCCGACATCGCCGGCCTGCTGGCAGCCGGCACCGTCGCCGTGCTGTTCCCGACCGTCTCGTTCTCCCTGCGCCTCGATCCTCCCCCGGCTCGACGGCTGTGGGACGCCGGCGTGCCGGTTGCCATCGCCACCGACTGCAATCCCGGCACCAGCTACGTCGAAAACATGCAGTTCGTCATCGCCGCCGCCACCCTCACCACCGGCCTCACGCCGGAAGAATCGGTGTGGGCGGCCACTCGAGGCGGTGCCCGGGCCTTGCAGTTCGACGACCGGGGCTGGATCAAGCCCGGCACCGTTGCCGACCTCGTCATGCTCGAAGCCGACAGCTACCTCGAGATCCCCTACCGGCCGGGAACGGATCTCGTGCGGATGGTGATCAAGGGTGGGGAAGCGGTGGTTAGCTAGTTGCTAGTTCCTAGTTGCTGGTTGATCGGTCCCTCTAACCTCGTCTCATGAAAACACTCCGGTCCGTTCTGTCGCCGCTCGTCGTTGTTCTTGCGCTTATTGGTGT
>SHLN01000208.1 GCA_004283105.1 Acidimicrobiia bacterium | reverse complement strand
CGCCATCGCCGTGGCCTCCGGCCTGATCACCGCCCGGAACATGTGGATGGCCGTGTGGGTGATGTTCGCCATCGCGGCTGCCTGCGGCATCTATCTGGCGGTCATAGCCGGACCGGTAGTCATCGGGATCGGCGTCGTCTCGATCCTCGCCACCCTCGGCTACGTCGGAGGCCCGAAGCCGTACGGCTACCGCGGCCTCGGCGAAGTATTCGTATTCGTGTTCTTCGGCCTCATCGCCACCGTCGGGAGCCGCTTCGTACACGACTCAACGGCTCCGCTCGCAGCCTGGTTGCTTGCCGTTCCGGTCGGATTCCTCGTCACCGCCATCCTCGTGGCCAACAACATCCGTGACATCGAGACCGACCGGGCCACCGGCAAGCGAACGTTGGCCGTCATGCTGGGCCGGGCCAACACGGCTCGCCTGTTCGACGCTCTCGTCTACGGGGCGTTCGTGCTCATTGCGGTGTTCGCCGCGGCCGGGTGGACACCACGGTGGACGGCCCTGGCGGTTGGGGCGGTCCCGCTGGCAGTGCCGGTCTCGCGAATCATCCGGACCGAAACGGAGGGGCCACCGCTCATCCGGGCCCTCAAAGGAACGGCCCGTCTCCACCTCGCCGTGGGAGCGCTATTGGCCTTCGGGGCTGTGCTCGCCTAGCACCGAACGGTGGCGCTGCATCGCCGGTGATTGCCAGGCATCCCGCGGGAAGATCGGTATCCCGGTGCCGTCACACAGCCACTTGGGCGGGCGCCACGTCGGAAGCATGATGGCGAGAAGAGTGAGAGCGGCCAGACCCGCCCACAATCCGAGAAACCCGACAACCGTCATAGCGGCCCCCTTACTCCCGTTGCCCAACGTGATATCCAATCCCCACACTAGGTGGTTCGGGGGGCTGAATGCACATCGGGGTAACCTCTCGCCGATGGCCGAGACCTACGAAACGATGGCGGCGTTTGCCGACGAACTGGCCGCCCACGGCCTCAGGTACGTGTGCATCAGCCCCGGCGCACGCTCGACGCCACTCGCCCTCACGTTCGCCCGCCACCCCGACCTCACCCACTACGTCCATCACGATGAGCGCTCCTCGGCCTTCTTCGCCCTCGGCGCCGCCAAGACCACCGGAGTCCCGGTTGCCGTCATCACCACGTCGGGTACCGCCGCGGCCGAACTGCTTCCCGCCATGGTCGAAGCTCGCTTCGGCCGGGTGGCGCTGCTCGCCCTCACGGCTGATCGGCCTCCATCGCTGCGGGGCACCGGCGCCAACCAGACCATCGATCAGGTCGAGCTGTACGGCACGTCTGCCAAGTGGTTCCACGACGCTCCGCTCGCAGCCGTGACCGAGCCCGCCCGGGCCCGTGCCCTGGCGGCCCGGGCGTGGGGTGAAGCCATGACGGCGCCGGTCGGGCCGGTTCATATCAACTTCCCGTTCGATGAGCCACTCATGCCTCCAGCCGGACTGTCCGAGCAGCCGGTGGGTGGCCGAACGACCACGTGGACCGCACCGTCTCAGGGACCGGACGAGGCATCTCTGCGAGAACTCGCGGAGCTGACCGAAGCCCGGCGGGGTGTGCTCCTGGCAGGGCCACTGTCCGATCCTCACTTCGCGACCGCTATCACCGACCTGGCCCGGGCGGGCGGGTTTCCGATCCTGGCCGATCCGCTGTCCGGCCTCCGTACCGGCGGCCACGATCTCGAGCACGTCGTCGCCCACTACGACGCCCTCGCCCAGGCGGGTTTTCTCGAAGCCAACTCTCCCGAGGTGGTGGTCCGGTTCGGAGCCATCCCCACCTCCAAGGCCACGAACACCTGGTTGGCCGCCCATCCCGATGTCACCTATGCCGTCGTCGACACCACCGGCTGGCCCGATCCCGGCGGCACGGCCCGTGCCGTCCTCACCGCCGATCCGACGCGCACTGCCGGTGACCTGTCAAAGCTGCTCACCCGACCGGCCTCTGCTGAATGGCTCAAGGCGTGGCGCGAGGCCGACGATCGAGCCGCCGGGGCGCTTCAGCAGGCATCCAGCGGGTTCACCGAGTTGGACGCCATCACAACGGTCCTGGGGGCGCTGCCCGAGGACGCCACGCTCTGGGTGTCGTCTTCCATGCCGATCCGGCAAGTCGACCTCCTCCAGAGCCGATCCCCCACTCGCATCCGTCTGCTGGCGAATCGGGGAGCCAGCGGGATCGACGGCTTCCTCTCCTCGGGCATCGGTTCAGCGATGGCACAGGAGGGGCCGACGTACCTCGTGGCCGGTGACCTTTCCACCCTGTACGACCTCACCGCCCTCGGCTGGGCGGGGCGACACGACGCCGATGTCACGATCATCGTGGTCAACAACGACGGGGGCGGGATCTTTCATCTGCTCCCCCAAGCTCCGCTCCCCGAGTTCGAAGAGCTCTTCGGCACTCCGCACGGCCTCGACTTCGCCGTGGCGGCCAGGTTATTCGGGCTCGGCTACACCCTTGCGACCGGCCCGGATGAGTTGGCGGCGGCCGTGACCCGTCCGCTCCGGGGACCACATCTCGTTGAGGTGCCGTTCGAGCGGAACGCCGGAGCCGCCGCCTTCCGGGCCGCCATCGAACGTGTCGGCAGGGCCCTAGGTGGCCGAGAGTAGATCCAGCATCGGGCGGAACTTGAGCCTGGTCTCGAAGAGCTCCTCATCGGGATCGGAGTCGGCCACGATCCCTGCACCGGCAAAGAGATAGGCCGTGCTGCCCCGCAGCAGGCCACATCGAAGCGCCACCGCCACCTCGCCATCCCCCGAGGGGTCACACCAGCCGATCCCACCGGCGTACCAACCGCGGTCGATCTCCTCGATCTTGTCGAGGAAGAGCAGTGAATCGTCGCGGGGAGTCCCTCCGACTGCCGGGGTCGGATGAAGCACATCTGCCAGCTCAACCACCGACGTTGGTTCGGAGAGCCGACCGGTGATCTCGGTGGACAGGTGTTGGACGGTCGGGAACTTTCGGAGCACCGGCTCGGCCGGCACGGTCAACTCATCGACGAGAGGGGCCAGCCGGGTCCGAATGTCCTCAACAACGAACACATGCTCACGGCGATCCTTGCGACTGACGGCGAGCGCATGCCCGAGCTGAATGTCCTCGTGGTCGTCCTTGCCCCTTGCGGTGGAACCGGCCAGCGGGTTGGTCGAGATCTCCAGACCGGCGCGCGACACGAGCAACTCGGGACTGGCCCCGACAAATGCCGAATCGCCCTCCTGCCAGCCAAACGTGAACGAATAGGGGTACCCGGACCGCAGCTGCGATGCAAGATCGAACGGACGGGCCGGCACATCGGTACGAACGCTGACCGATCGCGCCAGCACGACTTTCTCCAGCGAACCTGCGCGGATGGCCCCGATCGCCTCGCCGACGGCGCTTCTCCATGCAGCCGGGGCGGGGCGCGACTCGACGACGTGATCGGCCGCTTCGAACACGCGCAGCGGGCTCGGCCTAACGAGCCCGAGGAGCTGCTCGAGGATATCTCGAGACGCCCGGCCCGGAGGGACCACCACCGTGAGCCGGGTGGCTCCGTCGCGCCGCATCACCGAGACGAGCGGTAGGACGGCTCCGGCCGGGGCAAAGCCATTCCACTCAGCCAGACGCGGACCATGCGGCGAGAACGAGAACCCGACCATGACGGGAAGATCGCCCCCCCTGGCGCGGATGGCGGTGTCGAGATCGAGCAATCGATTGGGGCCTGATGCGGCCGTCCGCCAGGCGACTCCGATGCCGGCCATCTCGACTCCCGCCGGAGAAGAGAAGTAGCCCGCCCAGCCGGAGGTGGCCGAGCCGGCCCTAACGAGCGAAATAGGATCCAGGTCCGCCTGCACCGAGGCGATTTGGAGTTCGTTGGACCGATCCGCCAGCGCGGCCGCCAGCGAGTCAATGAGAACGGGGTCAATCAGCCTGGGCATGGCTCGAGAGTGTACCGAGAACCTGTTTTCTGACCCGACCCCACGTTGGGGGCCGTGGTGGCGGCCCCCAACAGGGAGAGGAGGGGTCAGGCTGCGGTGCGACTAGGTGGATGTGCCCTCGACGTCGACGTCACCGTCGTCGAGGTCGAACCCGAACGGCCCGTGAGGGCCGAAGGAGAATCCGTGTCCCCGATGGTGGCCGTCGAACCCTTCAAGATCGCCGAGCCCGCCGGCAGCAGGAAGGCACTGTTCGAGTTGCTCTCGAACCTGGTCGACACTATCGAAACTGCCGAGGTCGGCGAGGCAGGTCGCCAGCTCATCGAGGTCAAGTGCCGGCGCTCCGAAGTGGAAGCTGAACCCCTCGCCGCCGAACGGGAAACCCTCTGGCAGCTCACCCTCGAATGGGAAGCCATCCGGCAGCTCACCTCCGAACGGGAAACCCTTGAAATGCTCGCCGTCGAAGGAGAATTCATCACCGAAGACGGCGACCCCGCAGGTTTCCAGCGCCTCCGTCAGACCCTCGATGCCTTCCTCGGTCAGGTCGAACAGGGAGCCCCGGTCGAGCTCTTCGGGAATCTCAATCCCCTGCTCGGTCAGGCAGGCTTCGAGGTCGGCCAGCGCGGGCGGGAGGTCGCCTCCAAAGGGGAACCGTCCCTTGAACGGAGACTCCCCCATGAACGGGAACCCGTCGCCAAGAGCGGGGAACCCGCACGCCTCGAGTGCGCCGGCCAGGCCGTCGATGTCCTCGGAGTCCAGGTCGAACAGGAACCCG
>SHLN01000207.1 GCA_004283105.1 Acidimicrobiia bacterium | reverse complement strand
GGACGGTAACCATCGCCCGGCGCAGGTCGGCGCCGGTTTCCACGCCCTCGGTCACGCCCGTCGCCGGTGGGATGTTCCCGACCAGCAGCTGGCTGAGGTTCTGGCTCCCGAAGTCGGCGTCGATGACGAGCACGCGATTGCCCTCGCGAGCCGCCGCCATGGCGGCGTTTGCCAGGATCGTGGTCTTTCCGTCCCGGGCGTTGCCGGAGACGACCACGAGCGAGCGTGCTCCTGAGGCAGCCGATTGGATGTCGATGGCCGCAGCGGCGAAACGGAACGACTCGGCCGTCCTCGTTTGCGGCATGTCTTGCACCGGCAACGAGGTGTTGATCCCTTCGTCGCCAAAGCGTGGGACCTCGGAGATGATCGGCGCTTCGATGATGATCTCGGGTTCGGCGCGATTCGTGAAGCTCCTGCGCCGAATGGCGACCGAGTACGCAATCGCCAGAGCGGCGAATGCTGCGGCCACTGCTCCGATCAGGCCGGCCCGCGTCTCCTCACGGCCGTCGCCCGATGGCAGCCGGGCAGGTGAGGTGAGGGCGATCCCGCGGGTGACGAGCTTCGAGTCGACGGCGATCTGGTCGCGACGCGCCTCCAGGGCGGCCCGGCGGTCGATAGTGCTCTGTAGTTCCCGGATGAGTGGGCTCAACGTGGGGTTGGTGCTCTCGGCGGTCTGGATCTCCTGGTAGGTCTGAACCTGGAGCAACAGATCGGCGAGCTCGATACGAATCTGATCTGCCCTCGTCCCGGAGCCGCTGATGGCCAGCTCCGCCTGGAGCTCGACGATCCGGTCGACGGCATCGATGAACTGACTATCGAGCTCGTTGCGCTGCGTGCTCGTCGACCGGGCGATTGCCACCCGGGCCTGAATATCGAGAACCTGGTTGTCGACGAGCTCGAGAGAAACGTCCAGCTCGTCGAGTGCAGCCTGGGCGCTCTCCTCGGCTGTCCTTTCCTTGATTTGCTGGTAGGCAACAACGAGCGCATTTGCGACGATCTGAGCTTCCTCCCGATCAGGGCTCGACACGCGGATGGTGATGAGGCTGCTGTCGGAATCGCCCCCAATGGTCGACATCGTGCTGACATCGCGGTCAAAGTCCGGCAGCTCCTCGAGCACGAGAAGCTCGGCGGCATCCTCGACGGCCGGCGAGTCGAGGATCTGGATCTGGTCGGCGGTGTAGCGCTCCGATTGGGCCGAGCTGGTCGAATCGAACACGCTGATGGCTCCCGGGTCCTCGACAATGAGCTCGGCCTTGGCCGTGAACAGGGGGTCGGTGAATGATGCCCAGGCGACACCGAGCCCGCCCCCGATGAGCACGATGAGGAGTACGAGCCATTTGTATCGCCAGACGGCGCCCGGAATGGTCGGATCGAGTGGTGAAATGTCGTTCATAGACCTATGGGGTTGGGACGTCTTAACTATCGGTCGAGAGCCGGTGGTGATTGAGGATTACGACAGCAGCGCCCGCGCCGCCCATGAGAGCGGGTCGCTGAGCTCGTCGGTGTCGGGAAACCCGTCGACTCCGGTCCACACGGCTGCCGGAGCATCGGCTCCCCAGCGCCGTTCCACCTCTTCGAAAAACGCCGTCCCGGTGCGGTATTCGGGTCGTCGCAGCTCGATGCCGAGCAGTTTCTGGAGGAAGACCTCACCCTGCGATGGGGTGGCTCGCCGTCGGTCGACGGCCTCCCGGATCCGGCCCAGCTGTGGGATGAGATTGGCGTCGAGTTTATTGAGCAGATGTCCGACATAGCCTTCCGCGACGGCAAGGAACGCCTGGATCCGGGCCAGGTTGGCTTCCTGGTTGGGCCCGGTGAACATTCCGGTGAGGAACGCCGGGTCCTGCATCATTTGTCCGAGCCGTTCCGGGTCCAGGTCGCCACCTCCCATCGGGAGAGACTCGGGGTCGAGTTCGAGATCTTCCACGTAGGTGGCAACGAGTGACCGATAGTGGTCGGCTACGGCCGGCATGGCCAGGAACCGGTTCTGCACGAGCTCCTGTGCGGCAATCCAGAGATGCGCCTGGCGGGTGTCCAATTCGTGAGTGTCGGTGAACTCGGTGATGTTGGGGGCAACGAATCGGAGGTGGCCGGCGTCGAGCGGGGGTAGGGCCGCATCGAAATTGGCGAGTGCCCGGTGGCTCAACGAGCCCACCATCGACCCGATCTGAAGACCGACCATGATCGAGAAGATTGGGCCGAGCGGACTCGACTCGTCTGTCGACAGGGTGGACGCGAGCGGTTCGGCCAGATAGGAGAAACCGGGAATGGTCTCGGTGGTCCAGTCCCGGCGATCGAGGGCAACGACACCGGGCGCGGCGAGGTCGATGGCGGTCGAGTTCGCCAGGATGTGCTGAGCGGTGTCCACCAGTCCCGCCCAGTAATCGGTTGCGTCGGCAGGGACCGTCCCGGGGTCGCCGGCCACACTCGTCCCCAGCTCACGCGCCAGCCCCCAGTTGACGGTGCCGGGCGAGGAGAGAAGTTCGGCGAGGCGATCGAAGATGTTGTCGGTCATGGATTCTCGGTCCGGTCGCCCAGCTCGAGCGTGACTCGAAGCGAAGTCCCTCCTCGACGGACTTCCACGTTGACGAAGTCGCCCGGGCCAAAGCGGCGCAACGTTGACACGAGGCCCTCCATGGTGGTGACATTTCGGCCATCGACGGTCGTGATGATGTCGCCGGCCTCTATGCCCGAGCTGCCGGCGCTTGATCCATCGAGCAGCTGCGACACGAGGACGCCGACCGGCGCCTGCCCACCGTCTGGCTGCGCCGCCAGCTGGGTGGACCCGAGTATTCCAAGGAATCCGTGTCCGCTCGAACCGCTGGCGATGATCTCGTCGGTCACGCGATTCATCACTTCCACCGGGGTGGCGAATCCGAGACCCTCCGGGCCGAGGTCGCTCACACCAACAGCCGTCGTGATCCCGATGAGTGTTCCCTCGTCATCGACGAGTGCCCCACCGCTCGAGCCACGCGTGAACGGGGCGTCGGTTTGAACCATTCCATAGAGGTCATCGTCATCGGCTCCTCCCTCAACGAGTCGATCGAAGGCCGAGAGGACTCCAACGGTCACCGTCGGGCCGCCGAGCAGACCGAGTGGATTCCCGATGGCGATGGCGGTGTCGCCGACCTCGAGGTCGTCGGTTGTGCCTCGTTCGATCTCAATGAGGGACTCGGCGTCGATCTGCACCACGGCCAGATCGGTGAGTACGTCGACACCGAGCACGGTCCCCTCGTATCGCCGCCCATCGGAGAGAACGATGCCGACGACAGCGTTGTTATCGACCACGTGTTCGTTGGTAGCGATGTAGCCGTTTTCGGCGTCGATGATGACGCCCGAGCCCGATCCGGTGAGCGAGGGGCCCGAGAAGACCTCGACGGTGACGACGGACGGAACGACCCGCCGGGCCACCGCGGCCGCCAGTGAGTTGGTGGTCACGTTTTCCGGGGTTGCGATCTCCGTGCGCACGATCTCGGTGACCCGCTCAACCGGCGGTTCATTCGACTGCCCGATCCCGGTGACGAGAACGGTTGCGATGGCGACCCCGGCTCCCAGGAATCCTGCTGCCATCGGGATAATCCACCCGGTCCGTTGCGGGGGCGGGGGCGGCGTTGGCTCCGGTCCGGCAAGGGTGGTCACCGGGTCGGGCCATTCGATGGGCAGTCGTTCAGGGTCGGGCATTATCGTCAATTGTATGGTCGATCACAGGTATGGGGTTGATAGCGAATATCGGGACTTCGTCCGGGTTACTGAATCGCCGCTCGATCCGGCCGCTCTCCTCGATCTTGTCTCGGATCCAACCGCCGGCGCGGTGGTCTCATTCCTCGGCACTGTTCGCAATCACGCTCCCGGGAAGTCCGGAGTATCTCATCTTGTATACGAGGCATACGTCGAAGTGGTTGAAGAGAAGATCACCGGGCTGGTGGCGGAGGCTCGCAGTCGCTGGCCGCTCATCAAGGTGGCGGTGGAACACCGGACGGGACGGGTCGACGTCGGGGGCGTGTCCGTCGCCGTGGTCGTGAGCTCCGCTCACCGGGCCGATGCCTTCGAGGCCGCCCGGTTCCTCATCGACGAGCTCAAGGCCAGGGCACCGATCTGGAAGCAAGAGCACTGGGAGGGCGGCTCGGAGTGGATTGAGGGCAGCTAGGGGCGGCTCCTAGCTGCGTCACCGGTCACCGGTCACCGGCCAGAAACGCTGCTCGCTTCTCGCCACTCGCTGCTCGCTCTGAGCGAGGGACGAGGGACGAGGGACGAGGGACGCTGCCTCTCTCGCCCCAACACCATCTCGTCTACTTCTTGGCGGCCTTGGCTACTTCGAAGGCCTCCGTGGCCCACTCGGTGAGCTGCTCGTCATTGCTGAGGACGGCTTCGGGGATCCTCCAGTAGGGCATCCGGGAATGCTTGACCGATCCGGCGTCTTCGAATTGAGCCGTTGTCGATTCATCGGTCCTGAGGTGGGGTATGCCTGCTGAATCGATGAGGGCGAACATGACGCCGTCTCCGAAGATCCCGTACCCGCCAAACATCTTCTTGGACGTCACGTCGCCAAGCGATGCCAGGGCATCAACCAGCTGTGCTGCCGTTTCAGTTGTATCGCCCGTGAGTCGGGCGCCCTTCTCTCCCATGCCGCTAGTAAACCAGCAATCAGCGTCATCGCGATCGTGCGGTTCCTCTGGGTCGCGGTCAGCCTCCGGCGGTG